>JBAQPI010000327.1:0-2034 GCA_049305635.1 Rhodoglobus sp.
GGCGAGTACACCGCGCGCGCCGTCGCGGCCTTCGCGTACGGGCAGCGCGTGCCCGTCGTCGACACCAACGTGCGACGGGTGATCGCCCGCGCCGTGCTCGGCCAGGGCGAGGCGGCACCGCCGTCGACACGACGTGACCTCGCCGACATGGCCGCGCTGCTGCCGAGCGATCCGGCGGATGCCCGGCTCACCAACGCCGCGATGATGGAGCTCGGCGCGCTCCTGTGCACGGCCAGGGCACCACGTTGCGACGCCTGCCCGATCGCGGAGGCCTGCCGCTGGCGGCTGGCGGGGCATCCGGCGTACCTCGGTCCCCGGGCCGCGAGGCAGCCGCGGTTCGAGGGTTCGGACCGGCAGGTGCGCGGCCTCATCATGCGGGAGCTGCAGGGCGACGACATGCCGATCACCGCGGCCGAGCTCGAGACGGTGTGGGCGGACGCGGCGCAGCGCGACCGCGCCATCGCCGGACTCCTGGCCGACGGCCTCGTCGTCATGGTCGAGGGCGGATTCGCGCTCCCGAGCGCATAGCAGCACGGATTCGGCGGCCTACACGGCGTGGCGATGCAGCGCCGCGGCTCGTCGCGCGAGATCCGTGCAGTTGCGCGCGCTCCGACACCGCACAGAATGGAGGCATGCCGGAGCTGCCCGAGGTGACCGCCCTCGCCGCCGACCTGCGCTCACGGCTCGTGGGCCGCGAGATCGACCGGCTCGAGCTGATCTCGTTCGCGGCACTCAAGACCATCGACCCGCCCGTGTCGGCCCTGAGCGGCCTCACCATCGGCGACGTCACGCGGCACGGCAAGTTCCTCGACATCGTCGCCGGCGAGCTGCACCTCGTGATGCACCTGGCCAGGGCCGGTTGGATCCGCTGGCGGGATGCCGCGCCGCCGGGCTCGGGACGCCCCGGCCGCGGCCCCCTCGCCGCCCGCCTGGTGCTGCACAGCAGCACGGCCGACAACAGCAGTCGCGACGACGGCAGCGGCTTCGACGTCACCGAGGCCGGCACCAGGAAGTCCCTCGCCATCCACCTCGTGCGCGATCCGGCCGACGTTCCCGGCATCGCGCGACTGGGCCCGGACCCGCTCGAGCCCGGGTTCACACGAGACGTGCTCGCGGGCATCCTCGCGGCGCAGGGCCGCGCGCAGATCAAGGGGGTGCTACGCAGCCAGGGCATCATCGCGGGCATCGGCAACGCCTACTCGGATGAGATCCTGCATGTCGCCCGGATGTCGCCATACAAGCCCGCCGCGATGTCGCCGGAAGAGGTCGACCGGCTCTACGACGCGATCCAGGACACCCTGCGCGGTGCCATCGAGCGCGCCGACGGACTCGCGGCATCCGAACTCAAGGCGGAGAAGAAGTCGAACCTGCGCGTGCACGGGCGGACCGGCCGGCCGTGCCCGGTGTGCGGCGACACCGTGCGGCAGGTGACCTTCGCCGACTCGGCCCTGCAGTACTGCCCGAGCTGCCAGACCGGCGGCAAGCCGCTCGCCGACCGGGTGCTCTCGCGGCTGCTGAAGTGACCCCTACTCGTCCTCGTCGAGCATGCGCGGCTTGACGTAGGGGTCCTCGTCGCCGGCGTAGCGCGCGTGCTTCTTGAGGCTCTCGACCTCGGCGTCACGAGCGGCGGCCTCGGTCAGCAGGGACTCGATGAGGGCGGCGTTCTCGGGGATGCCGTCGGGGATGAACTCGAGCGAGGGTGTCAGCCGCGCAGTGATGTTCTTGCCCACCTCGCTGCGCAGCATCCCGGTCGCCGACTTCAGGGCGGCGGCCGTCTCGGCGCGCTCCTCGTCGGAGCCGTAGACCGTGTAGAACACGGAGGCGTGCTGAAGGTCACCCGTGACCTTGACGTCGGTGATCGTCACGAAACCCATGCGCGGATCCTTGAGCCCGCGCTCGAGCGTCTTCGCGATGATCACCTGGATGCGATCGGCCATCTTCGCGGCCCGCGACCCATCGGCCATCTTCCCTCTCCTTGACTGAACCGCCGTGCGGTCCGGGGTGTTCGTCCCCGGCCGCTGGCCGGGCCTGGCG
>JBAQPI010000328.1:0-2125 GCA_049305635.1 Rhodoglobus sp.
ACGCTCGCCCACGCCCGCGGGAGCGCCGAGCCGCCGCTCACCGCGATGGCCATGAGCTCGCATTCGAGCCCGGGGGTCGCGGCGTCCGGCCGCGCCGAGCGCACGAGCCCCCGGTTCCAGCGCACGCCGAGCAGCACGAGCGCCGCCCCGATCGCGAGGCATGCCCAGCCGGCCGGGGTGCCGAGGAGCACGCCGAGGGTGTCGAAGCCCATCGCGAGCCCGAACAGGAGTCCCACCGCCGGGAGGGCCATGACCAGGCGCGCGGTCGCGACGGGACCGGCGAGCGCGACTGCGGCATCCCGTTGGGCCTGCGCGAGCGCGCGCAGCGACACCGCGTAGGAACGCAGCGCAGGCGCGAGCGGGGCACCGGCATCCATCGCGACGATCCACGCCGCGGCGAGCCCGCGCCAGGCCTCGCCGTCCAGCGCTCTCATGTGCCGGGCCGCCTCGATCAGCGAGCCCGGGATGTCGTCGGCATCGACCGCGGGAACCCCGGCCCCCAGATGCCGCCAGGCCGATCGCGGCGCGACCCCGGCGCCGAGCAGCACCGCGAGCCGCTGGGCGGCGGTCGCGACATCGCCGAGGGAGTCGTCGCGGGCCGTCACGCGATCCCCAGCCGACCGGCGTCGTCGAGGGCGAAGGAGCCCAGTTGCGCGAGCCGGCGCCGCCCGTCGACCCGTTCGACGTGCAGCACTGCGCCGATCGCGCTCACCGCCTGCCGCGCGACGGCCTCCGGGGTCAGGCCCGCGAGCGCGCCGAGCGCCTCGAGCCGGGCCGGCACATCGGCGAGGGAGTTGGCGTGCAGGGTGCCGGCTCCCCCGTCGTGGCCGGTGTTGAGTGCGCCGAGCAGTTCGCGGATCTCGGCGCCGCGGCACTCGCCGAGCACGAGGCGGTCGGGACGCATCCGCAGCGCCTCGCGCAGCAGTCGCGCCAGGTCGAGCCCGCCTGCACCCTCCAGGTTCGCCTGCCGGGCCTCGAGCGTGACGAAGTGCGGATGCGCGACCCCGAGCTCGGCCACATCCTCGATCGCGACGATGCGCTCGGTCGGCGCCGCCGCCCCGAGCAGCGCGGAGAGCAGGGTCGTCTTGCCGCTGCCGCCCGCCCCGGTGATGAGGAGGTTCTGCCGGGTCTCGACGAGCTCGACCACCGCGCGCAACGGCACCCGATGGAAGAAGCCGGCGAGGTCGAGGTCGGCAAGCGAGAACCGCTGCTCGCGCGGCAGGCGGATCGACAGCAGCGTGCCGCGCGGCGAGATCGGCGGGAGCACGGCGTGCACGCGGATGCCGTCGGCGAGTCGCGTGTCGACGCACGGCGTGGCCTCGTCGACGTGTCGCCCGCCGAGTGACACGAGGCGCACCGCGAGCTCGCGGAGCTCGGCCTCGGACAGCCCGAGAGGTGGCAGTCGCTCCAGGCCCGAGCCGCGGTCGAGCCACGCCTCGCCCGGTCCGTTGAGAAAGACATCGGTGACGCGCGGGTCGGCCACGAGGGGCGCGAGCGGGCCGAAGTCTTGGTCGCCACGACGAGCGGATGCGGGGGCGTGAGCCGCGGCATCCGTCCCCGGCCGCTGTGCGACGAAGGCTGGCATGACGGCAGGTTACGTCGCGACCCGACGGCCGCCGGTCGAATGAAGACAGGCTGTTAAACAAAGAGGGGCGGCGCCTATTGGGGGGAACAGGCGCCGCCACTCTTCCTAAGAAGCTTCTCCAGGCGGCGCCCGTCACCGAATCACGCCAGGTTTGCAGCCTCTCGTAGAGAGACCAACGTCCCCTCAAGCCGGAACATGGTGAGCGCCGCCCCGACCACGGAGGGTGGCTCCCGCGGCCTTGAGCAGCGACCGCACGCGCTGGATCGAGTAGCCGGTCTCCAGGGATAGGTCGCGGATCGAGAGCCCACCCTCGTAGCGACGGCGAAGTTCAGCGCCAACCACGGTCGCGGCATTCTCGTTCACCCGGACATGGGGCTTCAGGTTTGGCACCTGGATGGGTCCGCCGCCGTAACCGCGGTGAACCTTGCCCCGCGGCTCCACCGTCTCGTGGGCTTCGTCACCCCAGAGAATCCAGCCGGGCTGCGCGTGACGGGCGAACATCTCCAGGTAAGGACCGGGCGAGCACGCCTCAATGAACGG
>JBAQPI010000329.1:0-9951 GCA_049305635.1 Rhodoglobus sp.
GGCCGCCGCGTTCGGTGCGGCCGGCGCCCCGCGCTACTCATCCGAGGCGCGCCCTGCCGCAAGGCCTGCCTCGTATCCCTCGCGCCAGGCCTCCTCGGTGCCGAGCCGGAACATGTCCTCGCCGGCATCGCGCACGATCGTGGCCGCCCCGGGCAGGTCGAGGTCCCCCACGAGGCCCCCGAGGCCGCGCACGACCGCGACCGGCACCTGCGAGGCCTTGCCCTTGACGAGGTCGGCGGCACCGGCGATCTCGTCCGCGACGGCGGGCACCGTGACGTCCAGCCGGCGACCCGCGACGTCGGTGGTGCCGCGCAGGTCGGTGAGCACGTGGATGCCCGCCGCGCCGATCGCGACATCCGTCTGCCCCTTGCGCCAGGGCCGGCCGAGCGTGTCGGTGACGACGACGCCGAGCCGCACCCCGAACCGTGCGCGCAGCGCCGCGGCGAGCGCGCGCGCGGAGGCGTCAGGGTCGAGGGGCAGCAGCAGCACCGTGCCCTCGGGCGTGTTCGAGGCGTCGACGCCCGCGGCGGCGAGCACGAGCCCCAACCGGTTCTCGACGATGCGCGTGACCCCGTTGGCGTGCGGCCGCGAGGCGACGAGGCGCACGGTCTCGGCGGTGATCGCCTGCTCGCGGTCGTCCGCGAGGATCGTGCGGCCCTCGGCCTTGGAGACGATCTTCGAGGTGACCGCGAGGATGTCGCCGTCCTCGAGCCCGGGCAGGGCGTCGCCGATCATCGTGGCGAGGTCGTCCCCCGCGACGATCTCGGGGATCCCGGTCACGGGGAGCACGGTGAGCGTCACCGCACCAGCTTAGGAGCGGCGCACCCCGGTCAACTCGTCGATGTCGCGCACGATCGGCCCGGCATCGTCCTCGACCGGGTAGCCCTCGCGCGCCCAGTACTCGAAGCCGCCGATCATCTCCTTCACCGAGTATCCGAGCTTCGCGAACTGCAGCGCGGCCTTGGTGCCGCCATTGCAGCCGGGGCTCCAGCAGTACACGACCACGGGCGTGTCGATCGGGATCTCCTGCGGCGCCCGCTCGGCGATCGCTGCGGTCGGCATGTGCTGCGCGCCGCGGGCGCGGCCCTGCAACCACGCCGCCTCGCTGCGGGTGTCGATGAGCACGACGTGCTCCCCGGCCTTGCGGGCGGCGTGCACGTCGGCCGGGTCGGTCTCGAACGCGAGTCTGGCGGAGAAGTGGGCGACGGCATCCGCTGCTGTGGTCATGCCCGACGGTATCGCGCGCAGCGGTCCGGCTGCCGCGGGGATCCCGCCAACAGCCGTGCCGATCCGGTCAGCGCCGCAGCGCCGGCAGCACGTCCCGCCCGAACACCTCGAGGAACTCGGCCTGGTTGCGGCCGACGTTGTGCAGGTACACCCGGTCGAAGCCGAGATCGAGCATCCGCTGGAGGTGGGCGCGATGCACGTCGGGGTCGGCCGAGATCACCATGCGGCCCTCGAAGTGCTCCGGTCGCACCATGCGCGCGAGCTGCTCGAGCTCGAAGGGCGAGCGGATGTCGCCGGTCGCCCTGATCGCGCCGTTCGGCCACTCGGCGACCGCGTTCGCCGCCGCCTCCTCGTCGGTCTCGGCCCAGCTCAGGTGCAGCCGCAGCACCTTGGTGAGCGACCTGCGCCCCACCTCGCGCGCGCCCTCGTCGAAGCGCTGCAGCAACTGGGCGAGCTTCTCCACGGGCGCGCCCTCGGTGATGAGGCCGTCCGCGGTGCGGCCGGCGCGCTTGGCCGTGACCGGACCCGCGGTGCCGACCAGGATCTCGGGGGCGCGCGCCGGCATCGTCCAGAGCCGGGTCGACTCCATGCGGTAGTACTGGCCGTCGTGGCGCACGTCCTTGTGGGCCAGCCCCGAGGCGAACAGCTTCTTGATGATCTCGACGGCCTCGAACATGCGGTTGATGCGCTCCGGCGGTTCCGGCCAGTACTGCCCCGTCACGTGCTCGTTGAGCGCCTCGCCCGAGCCGACGCCGAGCCAGTGCCGCCCCGGATACATCGCCGCGAGGGTCGCCGAGGCCTGCGCCGTGACCGCGGGATGCGAGCGGTATGTCGGCGCCGTCACCCCGGTGCCGAGGTCCCCCGCGATGCGCTCACCGAGCGCGCTCAGCACGTTCCACACGTAGGACGCCTGCCCCTGCCGCGGCAGCCACGGCTGGAAGTGGTCGGCGGCCATCACCCCGATGAAGCCGTGCGCCTGCGCGAGTTCCGCGAGACCGATCGCCTCCGTCGGGTGGAAGCGCTCCAGCATGGCGGCGTAGCCGATGTGGGGCGCGGATGATGCGGGGGGCATGGGTCCATTGTCGCGCGCGACGAGGCTACGGCAGCAGCCCCGCCCGCCTGGCCTCCTGCACGGCCTGGAAGCGCGTGCTCGCGCCGAGCTTCGACATCGCGGTGCCGAGGTACGCCTTGACAGTGGATTCGGCGATCTGCAACGCGCGGGCGATCTCGGCGTTCGAGGTGCCGATGCCCACGTAGCCGAGCACGTCGAGTTCGCGCGGCGAGAGCGCGATGCCGGTTCGCGGAACGGTAACGCCGCCGAGGGCGGCGAGCCGGCTCTCCACCGCGGCGATGCGGGCGCGGAGCTCGGGGTCGTGGGCGACGGCGTTCGCGATGCCCCGCAACTCGGCGACGCCCTCGCGCAGGTCGGCGAGCTGCGCAGCCGAGATGCCCGCGCCGCCCTCATCGGGGCGCCGACGCATCCCTGCGATCCTGCGCTCGACCTCCTCGCGCACCGCGAGCTCCCGCCCGAGCTCCTGGGCGATGCGGATCGCCGGCTCGGCGAGCACGCTGCCCACGGTTGCCTCGGCGTGGATGCCGCCGTAGATCACCGCGCGCACCGTGCGGTCGACGATGACGGGCACCGCGAGCAGCGAGCGGATGCCCTCGCCGAGCACCGCCTCGTCGTAGTCGTGGGTGATGTGACGAGATGCCCGGTAGTCGGTGGTGATGCGCGGTCGCACCTCGCTCATGGCCCGGCCGCCGAGACCGCGGTCGGTTTCGACGCGCAGGCCGGTGAGGCTGTCGCGACGGTTGCCGACGAGGCTCGTGATCGTCACCGCGCCGCGGTTGACGAGCCCCCCGAACGCGATCGGGAAGTGCGCGGACGCGCCCAGCTCCACCACGGCGGCATGGAGCAGGTCGTGCTCACTCGCCGTGTCACTGGACCTCGTCATCGGTACCAACTTTCGGTGGTAGTGCGCCTTTCACCGGATTCGTAGCGTGAACCATAACACGGCTGCCGCGCAGCCCGATGGGCCGTCGGGCTCACGATCGGTTCCGCGTTTCAAAGGAGAAATGACGATGACGAGCTATGCAGAGGTGTACGCGCGCAGCATCGCCGACCCCGAATCATTCTGGCTGGATGCCGCGACAGCACTGGACTGGGACCGCGAACCCGACTCCGCCGCCGACAGCCACGCCGACGCCACGCGCTGGTTCCCCGGAGGCCGGCTCAACACGAGCGTGAACGCCCTCGACCGCCACGTGGATGCCGGACGCGGCGAGAACACCGCCCTGATCTACGACTCGGCGATGACCGGCACGAAGGCCGCCTTCACCTACCGCGAACTTCGCGACCGGGTCGCGAGGTTCGCCGGGGTGCTGCAGGCGAACGGCGTCGGCAAGGGCGACCGGGTCGTGATCTACCTGCCGATGATCCCGGAGGCGGTCATCGCGATGCTCGCCTGCGCGCGCCTGGGTGCCATCCACTCGGTGGTGTTCGGCGGTTTCGCCGCGAACGAGCTCGCGGTGCGCATCGACGACGCGACGCCCACCGTGCTCGTGACGGCATCCGGTGGTCTCGAGCCCGGCCGCACCGTGGAGTACCTGCCGCTCGTGCGGCGGGCGCTCGAGTCGAGCCTCGGCTCGGTGCGCACGGTGATCGTGAAGCACCGTGACAGCATCCCCGGCGGTGCGGCCGACTACGCGGGCGCCGGTGGGGCCGAATGGCTCGACTGGACGGCGGAGGAGGAGCGCGCGACGCCCGCGGAACCGGTGAGCGTCGCATCCCACGACCCGCTCTACATTCTCTACACCTCGGGCACGACCGGGAACCCCAAGGGCATCGTGCGCGACAACGGCGGGCACGCGGTCGCGCTGACCTGGTCGATGAAGAACATCTACAACGTGGGCCCGGGCGACGTGTACTGGGCGGCGTCCGACGTCGGCTGGGTGGTCGGCCACTCCTACATCGTCTACGCGCCCCTGCTGGCCGGGGCGACGACGATCATCTACGAGGGCAAGCCGGTCGGCACGCCCGACGCGGGGGCGTTCTGGCGCGTGATCGAGGAGCACGGCGTGCGCGTGCTGTTCACCGCACCGACCGCCCTGCGCGCGATCCGCCGTGTCGATCCGGAGCTCGCCGAGCTGGCGCGCTACGACATCTCGCGGCTCACCGCCGTGTTCCTCGCCGGCGAGCGACTGGATCCCGAGACCTACCACTGGGCCAACGACGGCCTGCACTGCCCCGTCGTGGACCACTGGTGGCAGACCGAGACCGGCTGGGCGATCTGCGCCAACCCGCTGGGCATCGAGCCGCTCGTGGCCAAGCCGGGATCCACCGCGGTGCCTTCGCCCGGGTTCGGCATCGCGATCCTGGACGGCAAGGGCCGCCCCGTCACCGAGGTGGGCGCCGAGGGCAACCTCGCGATCCGCCTGCCCCTGCCGCCGGGCGGGATGCTCGGCATCTGGGGCAGCCCGCAGCGCTACGCCGAGGCCTACCTGAAGGCCTTCCCGGGCTACTACGCGACCGGGGACTCCGGGCACGTCGACGCGGACGGCTACGTCTACGTCATGGGGCGCACCGACGACGTCATCAACGTCGCAGGGCACCGCCTCTCGACCGGCTCCCTCGAGGAGGTGCTGACCCTGCATCCCGCCGTCGCGGAGTGCGCGGTCATCGGCGTGCACGACGCCCTCAAGGGGCAGCGCGCCGCCGGCTTCGTGACACTGAAGGCTGGGCATCCGATCGAACACGACGAACTCGCCGAGCAGCTCGTCGCCCTGGTGCGCGAGCACGTCGGACCGGTGGCGGCGTTCCGCGACGTCACGGTGCTCGACCGTCTGCCCAAGACCCGCTCGGGCAAGATCCTGCGCAAGACCATGCGGCAGATCGTCGACGGCGAGCCCTATTCGGTGCCCGCCACGATCGAGGATCCCAGCGTGCTCGACGCGCTCACCGACCTGTTCAGCGCGTCGTCGCCTCGTTGAGCAAGCAGACCCGAGCATGACGCCGCTGCGTCCAGCCGATGACCCCGCTGCCGCCGCACGTCGGCGAATCGATGGACATCGCCTACGGGATGCTCTACCTCGCGTGTGCCGAGTCCGCGTTTGTCACCGGCGAGGAGCTCGTGATCGACGGCGGGTGGACCACGCAGTAGGCCCGGTTCCGGGCGCGTCGACCCGTTCCATCGGCCGATCGCCGACCACCATGCGCCGCAACCGCGCCTGCCAGCGGCGGAACGTGCGCACCCCGGCCCGCAGCGGAAGGCCCACGGCCAGGGCGAGATACCCTTCCGGCGAGCGGTCGTAGGCGCCCAGGGCGATCTTGCGGTCCCAGATCCGCCTGAGCGCACCGCCGAGCCGCCCGCGGAACTGCGGTCGCAACGGCAGCCGGCCGGCGTCGCGCAGGTCCACCGCCAGTTGGATGGCCTCCACCCAGGTGTCCTCCGAGGGAGCGTGGAAGTAGTTCTCGTCCAGCCAGTGCTCCTGCGGCGCCCGGAAGTCGCCGGCCATGAGGGCCTCGGCTCCCGCGAGGAGCCCGCTGCCCTCGAAGACGATGTTGATCAGGGCGGCGCTCACCCCGAACTCGTCGAGCGCGAGCACCGGGATGCCGGCCGCGACCGCCTCCAGCGCCGCGGTCGAGCTGACCGTCACGAGGGCGCCGGCCTCGCGCAGGTGCTTCGACATCGCGCCGGTGGAGACCACGAGGTTCTCCGGCGGCTGCTCCAGCTCGGCGAGGAGCACGTCGTAGGGATACCGCTCCGAGTGGGTCTGCGCCTCCCCGGTCAAGCCGCGTAGCTTGATGACGATCCGGCGCTCCGGATGCCGCCTGGCGGTCTCCGCCAACCAGGCGAGCACGAGTCGGCGGTCTTCGAGCGGTTTGGGCACCTTGGCCTGCGCCGCGAAGAGGATGTCCGTTCCCGGCCGGGCGTTGGGCCGTCGCGGCGGCAGGAAGGGAAGGGTGGCGAGGGCGAACTCCTGCCGGATCCCCAACCGCCCCGCCAGGGCGCCGAAGGCGCTGATCTCCCGCTTGCTGTGCAGGATGAACAGGTCCGCCTGCGAGCGGTAGTACAGCGCGTTGAGGGTCTCCGGGATCGAGATCCCGGGCAGCCCGCTGACCAGCACCGGGCGCTCGACCGGGGCCGCGACGATCATCCTGACCAGCACGCGCACCACCGGCCCGCGCACCGAGAGCAGCACCACGTCCGGCCGTTCGAGCGCGATCAGCTCGGCCAGATCGGCCAGGTCGATCACCGGCGTCGAGACGTCGGAGAACCGGGTCCCGGCCAGCGCGGAGTGCAGCTGGCGTTCGCTCGGCACCGCCGGGGTGCGGATCACGGCGAGGCTCCGATCCCAGTGCTCGGGCATCCGGTCGAGCACCGCCGCGCCCCATTTCACATAGGAGTCCGAGTCGGCGATGCCGATGACCTTCACGCCACCACTCGGCGCAGCTTGGCCAGCGGCGCGAGCTCCCCCGGGTAGACCCGCTTGATGCCGTCGCCCATCGCCTCGGTGATGATGCGGATGTCGCGCACCAGGTGCTCGAGGCCGCCCGGCTCGAGCGAGGCCGCGTGGTCCGAACCCCACATCGTGCGGTCGAGCGTGATGTGCCGCTCCACCATGACGGCGCCGAGCGCGACCGCGGCGAGCGAGATCTGCAGGCCCCGCTCGTGCCCCGAGTACCCGATCGGGATGCCCCCGTAGCGCTCGGCGAGCATCGGGATGGCCCGCAGGTTCGCCTCCTCCGGCGGCAGCGGATAGGTGGAGGTGGCGTGCAGGATGACGAGTCGCTGCGGGTCGAGCACGTCGACCGCCGCGTCGACCTGCTCGATCGTCGACATGCCGGTGGACAGGATGACGGGCTTGCCCGTGTCGGCGATCGCCCGCAGCAGTCCCAGATCGGTCAGCGATGCCGACGCCACCTTGTGGGCCGCGACGTTGAGGTCTTCGAGGAACGCCACCGAGGGCTCGTCCCACGGCGACGCGAACCAGTCGAGGCCGCGGAAGGTCGCGTAGTCGCCGATCTCGACGTACTGGTCCCGATCGAACTCCACCCGATGGCGGTACTCGAGATAGCTCATCACCCCCCACGGGGTCTCGCGCGGGGTCGCCTTCATGTGCTCGGGGGTGGAGATCTCCGGCGTGCGCTTCTGGAACTTGACCGCCTGGGCGCCCGATTCTGCGGCGACGTCGATGAGCTGCTTGGCGATCCCGACGTCGCCGTTGTGGTTCAGGCCGATCTCGGCGATCACGTACACCGGTTCGCCCGCACCGATCTGGTTGGATCCGATACTGATCATTGGCCTTCCTCACTTCGGTGGACGGGACTTCGATGCGCGAGCGTCCGATCGGCGAAGCGGCCGTCGAGCACCCGGTCCGCGAGCTCCCTGACCGCGCCGTGCCCGCCGGCATGATCGAGCACCACACGGGAGGCGGCGAGCACCTCGGGCCGGGCATCGGCGACCGCGACGGGCCAGCCGACGAGCTCCATGCACGCCAGGTCGTTGAGGTCGTTGCCGAGATAGGCGATGCGTTCCGTCCCGATGTTCAACCCGGAAGCCCACCGGACGAGCGCCGCCGCCTTGTCGTCGCAGTCCTGCACAAGATCCACCCGCAGCTTGGCGGCGCGCGCCGCGACGACCGGGTTGCGCTCCCTCGAGAGGATGAGCACGGGGATGCCGGCCGCGCGGAGCCGCTCGACGCCCATCCCGTCGGATCGGCTCGCGGTGACGTACTCGCGTCCGTCCGCAGCGACGTGGACGCGGTCGTCGGTGTGCACGCCGTCGAAGTCCGTGACGACCGCGTCCACCTCGATGGGTTCTGGCGTGTCGATGATCGTCGCGAGGGCGCGGGCGACGATGAGGTCGGCCGGGGAGTCGATCTCCATCGCGCCGAGTTCGGGAACCAGTTGCACGGCCACCCGGCCGAAGAAGCGGTGCCCGGCGGCACGGAACCCCGCGGCGTCCATCACGTAGAACGCGCCCGTCTCGGCGAACTCCGGCTCGCGATCCTGCCGCCGCAGCCGGCCGGCCGGGTCGTGGTTGAGTCCCGTCGCGCCGTCGGCATCCGTGCGCCACAGGAAGGTGTGGCTCGTGCGCGCGGCGAAGGCGACGTCGCACTCGCCGGAGCGCACCCGATCGACAGCGCGGTCGATGTCCGCGGGGTCGATGAACGGGGAGGTGGCCTGGATGAAGACGAGGATGCCCGGCTCGCCACCCACCGCGTGGAGCGCGTGCAGCAGTGCCGACTCCGAACTCGCGGTGCCGCCCGCGAGGTCCGCTGGCCGGTGGATGACGCGCCCGCCCGCTCCCCGCGCCGCCGCCGCGATGCCCGGATCGTCGGTCGAGACGTAGACCGCGTCGACCCGGCTCGCCCCGGCCGCGGCGCGCACGGCCCGCGCGATCAGCGGCACGCCGCCGACGGTCTGCAGGTTCTTGCCCGGCACCCCGACCGAGCCGCCCCTGGCGGGGATCACGGCGATGGTGGTCCCCGCCGCTGCCGTCATCCTTCACACGCTAGGCAGCCCCGGCGACCGCGAGGTGGCTACGGGGTGAACGGGCGGTAGCGCGGTGCGGCGACGGGGTGGGCCCCGGCACTACCCCCGCAACCGCGGCGCGAGATCCTTCTCGAAGAGCTCCAGGAAGCGGCGTTGGTCCTGCCCCGGCGCGTGGAAGACGAGGTGGTTCAGTCCGGCATCCACGTATTCCTTGATCGCGGCGACGACGGCATCCGGGTCGTTGCCGACGATCCAGCGGGAGGCGATCGTCTCGATCGGCAGGGCATCCGCCGCCCGCTCCATCTCGATGGGGTCGGTGATGTCGTGCTTCTGCTGGCTGGAGAGCGCCAGCGGCGCCCAGAAGCGGGTGTTCTCGAGGGCCACGTCGTAGTCGGTGTCGTAGCTGAGCTTGATCTCGATCATCCGGTCGACGGCCTCGATGTCTCGGCCGGCCTTCTCCGCGCCCTCCTTCACGGCGGGGATGAGCTCATCCGTGTAGAGCGCCATGCCCTTGCCGGAGGTGCAGATGAAGCCGTCGCCGGCGCGTCCGGCGTAGCGGGCCACCATCGGGCCGCCCGCGGCGATGTAGACGGGGATCGGCGTCTCGGGGCGGTCGTAGATCGAGGCGTCCACGGTCGAGTAGTACTCGCCGTCGAACGAGACCCGGTCCGAGGTCCACAGCTGCCGCATCAGGTCGACCGACTCGCGCAGCCGCGCGAAGCGCTCCTTGAACTCGGGCCACTCGCCGTGCCATCCGGTGGCGATCTCGTTGAGGGCCTCGCCCGTGCCGACGCCCAGCATGATGCGGCCCGGGTACATGACCCCCAGCGAGGCGAAGGCCTGCGCGAGCACCGCCGGGTTGTAGCGGAACGTCGGCGTCATCACGGAGGTGCCGATCTGGATGGACGAGGTGCGCTCCCCCACCGCCGCCATCCAGGTGAGCGAGAACGGGGCGTGCCCGCCCTCGTGCCGCCAGGGCTGGAAGTGGTCGCTGACGGTCACCGACTCCATGCCGTGCGCTTCCGCCGCGACCGCGATCTCGACGAGTTCACGGGGGTCGAACTGCTCCGCCGAGGCCTTGAAGCCGAGTTTGAGGGTCACAGACCCATACTCTCATCCGCCGCGGCGGGTGCTGTGCCGCCCGATCTTCACGATCGGCTGGAAGTCCGCCGACATCGGCGGCAGGCTCGGCGCCGCGCCCGGCCCGTCGACGCGACGCAGGGCCG
>JBAQPI010000330.1:0-10310 GCA_049305635.1 Rhodoglobus sp.
CGCACTCGAACGTGATGACATTATCGTCGGCCTCCGTGAACTCGTTGACGAGCTACGGAGTGCCGGCGAGGTCGCGGGCATCCGGCTGGTAGGCGGTGCGGCCATGGCTGGCTGGCACTGAAGGTCAGGCGCGGGAGAAGACCGGATCGAGGATCGCGGCGACCTTCTCCATTTGGTCGTCGAGCAGCGCCTCGGACACAGCCTCGAGCTGCTCACTGCGCCGCCATGCCGCCCACTTCTCCTGACCGACTTCGCCGTATCCGGCAATCACGGGATTGACAGGTCCGAGGACCACACCTCGGTAGGCGGCGACTGCTTTCGCTGCGCTGAGCAGCTCGTCCGGGTCGACGCCGTGAGCAGCGAGGGCGACGATGTCGACGTAGTCGCGCCAGCGGGTGCTGGTCCGCCCGCGCTCGAGGATGGTGACGCCCTTCTCGGCGATGGAGGTCTCGGGCGCGTAGCCGAGCAGGCGGATCGGCTCACCGATCAGGCGCGGGAGCTCGACCATGCGCGGTGCCGGCACGATCGGGTCACCCGTGGAGACATCCCAGGTGATGGAGCCCTTCCAACTGCCGATCGCGACGGCGACCTTCACGCGGAGCCCTGGGTATTCGGACTGCTCGCGGATCTCCCGAATCGTCAAGCTGCCAGGAGCGAACACGAGACCGTCGTCAACCTCCAGTGCCGCGACATCGCGGACGACCATCGTGAGATGCTCGATCGTCAGCGGCGTGTTGACCGCTTCGGCATCGACATCCCGGGTCGGGCGGCGTGCGCCGTAGGCGGCGAGGAGGATGCCGCCCTTCAGCACGAAGTCCAGTGCGTGCGGCGTGCGGCTCACCCGATCGAGGAACGACTCCAGCGCGTGCCGGACGAGGTACTCCTCGGTCGGCGGCTGCACGCCCGACTTCGCGCCGATGGACCGCGCCATCGACTGGAGCCGCTTGTAGACTTGCGCACCGTTCACGACAGCAACTCCAGCGCCGCGAACAGGGGCGCCTTCGTCCTTGGTAGCTGCTCACCGATAGCGAGCAGCGCGGCGGGCTTTCCGCCACGAGCCAGCCACTCCTTCAGCGCGTCGCGGGCGATCTCGTAGCCGATCTCACCGCGCAGCCGGAAGGCGTCGGCGATGGACCGCTCGGCGGAGTATCGGCCGATGGTCAGGTCGGTGCCCTCGATCGGGATGAGCTCTCGTCCGAGGTCGAACGTCGCGCGGTCGAACTGGTGCCATTGGATCGCGCCAGTGGTCGCCGGGGTCCGCGACCGGCTGTGGATCGCAATGTGCAGCCGGGCCGGGATCGTGTCGATCAGGTCGTACTGTGCGAGCGCAGAAGTCAGGCAGATCGTCGCGTCCGGGCGACGAGTCGCCGCCTCGATCAGGTCGTAGTCAGCCGGCGGCGCGTCAGGTGCGATGTAGATGCCGCGCGCGATCCGCTCGATCTCACCCTTCCGAGCCGCACGGTAGAAGGACGCACGCGACCTGCCCGCGCGCTCCGGCGTAGTGGCCGTCATGGCGTCACCCCCTGTTGACACGAACCGTTGCTAGGTAATGCTAGCGCACAACGATATGTCTCACAGCTCCGATCCCTCGACGCTACAGCGACCGACACCGATGAGGAAGTTCGGCCACCCGAGCCCAGCCCCAACGACCGCCGCGGCGAGGACGGAGACAATGACGCCGACCTTGCCGCGGTGGGAGCCCTGGTAGTTGCGGTGGGCCTCCGACAGCGCCGATGCGATCGCGGAGTGCATGAGCATGCAGACCGCGGCGATGAGCACGAAGGTCATCAGGGCCGCGTCACCCCGTCATGTGCTGGACCAGCGATCACCGGAGCGTTGTCGCGCGTCGGACTTGGTGGCAGGGGTAGTTGGTTGCTGGTGCAACGCCCCTCCTTGAAGGGTCACCGCACGTCGCCGTCGGCCCGCCCGCGCGGCGAAGTCATCCAACGCGTTCAGCACCGGCGCGGCGAGCCAGATCCGGTTGCGGCGTTGTGAGTTTGCTGCCTTGAGAACGCCTCGCTCGACAAGCGAGTCCAGCGCCCGAAAGGCGGTCGGCGGGGACACGCTGAGTTCGCGAGCGACGATGTGCGAGTTGAGCACGGGGTGCGCGATTGCCAAGACGCTGACCCGACGCGCCGCCGCGTCGGAGCGAAGCCCGCGCATCCTGTCCTCCCACTCTGCCTCGATGATGCCGATGTCGCGAAGGAGCTGGCGACCGTTGACGACCGCGTAGCCGGCGGCTCTCGCAAACGCGGTGATGATCGGACGGAGCTCGCCGCGCCGATACGCCGTGAGGGCGTTGTAGTAGTCGTTGACGTCGTGGAGAAGCCCGGCGGAGACCGGCACGGTGATGTTCGTGGTCACCCGACTGCGGCGCAGCATTGCCTGAACGATCGCCCGACCGGTCCTGCCGTTGCCATCAGGGAACGGATGGATGGTCTCGAACTGCGCGTGCGCGATCGCGACCTGAGCCAGGACAGGGATGTCGGCTCGCCCGAGAAACCCGACCAAGTCATCCATGGCGGCCGGCACGCGATCCTGGTGCGGCGGGACGAAATCGGCTAGGTGCGGGCTGAGGGAGCTGCCGCCGATCCATACCTGCTCGTTGCGCCACCCGCCCGTGAGGTCAGGGGTGGAGGCTCCGAGCAGGGTGGCCTGCATCGCGATGATGCTGCCGCCATCGATCTTGTCGGCGAGGGCGAGCGCGGCTTCCATTGTCCGCACGTTGCGCACGATCTGCGCGGCGTTGCCGGATTCGCGTTCCCCGAGCTCCGCCTCGGCGATCGCTCGTGCGCCGCTGGTCAGGTTCTCGATCTCGGATGAGGATGCGGATTCTGTGCGGAGGAGGATCGAGGCGAATGGGAGTCCTCCTGGTCCGATTTCAGCATCGAATCGAGTCAGGAGCTGTGTCGCCTCGTCGATGTCTGCAGCGAGGTCGCCGGGGATGGAGATGGAGAGATCCGCGATCTTCGGCGCGACGGCAGAGGAGTACGGCTGCCGGATGCGATCGAGTTGCGCCCGGGTAAGGTCATCCCTGTTGAACCGGGAGACCCACGGGTGCTGCTCGCTCTCGAGGGATGGCCATCGCGCCGGATCCGCGGCGTTCGATCGACCACGGGACATGGCTGTGTTCGCCCCCTAAGTCGTATCGCCGCTGCACTGTATTTTCATGTAGCAGTCTAAGCGTAAATACTCCAGATCACCATTCACACGTACGCGCCAAGGTCATGCTCCGGCAGGAGGCTCCGACCGTCGATGTCGAAGCTCTTGCCGGGCTCATCGCCGCCAAGTTCCCGCCAGCCTGAAGGCCACCCGCGATTCCGCGTCCCCGGCACCTCCGACACCCTCGTTCGCGAAGACCCGACGAAGAGCCGACAATGGGAGTCATGGATGCTTCCGGCGGCCGGGCACGGATGTCGACCCCGCCGGAATCGTCGGCCACGCCGGAATCGGGCGACCCGTCCGTTCGCGACGTGCAGGAGGTCGCCGCCGACCTGGGGGTCGACCTCGCCGGCGGGCTCAGCTCCGCCGAGGCGGCGCGGCGGCTGGCCGCGGACGGTCCCAACGAGCTCCGGGAAGCGCCTGGCGTCCCGCTGTGGCGGCGAGTCCTGGCCCAGTTCAGCAGCCCGCTCGTCATCCTCCTGATCGTCGCGGTCGTCATCTCACTGCTCGCCTGGGTGGCGGAGGGCGCCACCGGCGTCCCGATCGACGCACTCGTCATCCTGGCGGTGATCGTGCTGAACGCCGTGCTCGGTCTCGTCCAGGAGGGGCGGGCCGAGACGGCGGTCGCCGCGTTGCGGACGATGGTGGCGGCCGGCTCGACGGTCTTGCGCGACGGGCGCCTGGCATCCGTCCCCTCGACCCAGCTGGTACGCGGCGACGTGCTCGCGCTCGCCGAGGGCGACTCGGTGGGGGCGGATGCGCGGCTGGTCAGCGTCAGCGCGCTGCGCGTCTCGGAGGCGTCACTCACTGGCGAGAGCGAGACGGTCACGAAGGACCCGCGCCGCCTCCCCGCGCCGGCTCAGCTGGGCGACCGGCTGGACATGGTCTTCAAGGGCACTCAGGTGAGTCGGGGCGTCGGCCGTGCCGTCGTGACCGCGACCGGCATGGACACCGAGATGGGGGCGATCGCCGAGCTGCTGGAACGCACCAGGGCGGATGACACCCCGCTGCAGAAGGAGATCGCGACCATCGGCAGGGTGCTCGGCATCGCCGTCCTCGCCATCGCCGCCGTCGTGATGGCCGTCACCGCGTGGGTCAGCCGGGTCGACTCGCTGAGCGATCTGGTCACCGTGCTGCTGCTCGGGGTGTCGCTTGCGGTGGCGGCCGTGCCGGAGGGGCTGCCGGCGATCCTCTCCGTGGTGCTGGCCATCGGGGTGATGCGCATGGCGCGGCGCAACGCGGTGGTCAAGGAGCTCAACTCGGTCGAGACGCTCGGCTCGGCCTCGGTGATCGCCTCCGACAAGACCGGAACCCTCACCAAGAACGAGATGACGGTGGTGCGGGTGGTGACCGCGTCCGGCTCCTTCGCGCTGACCGGGGTCGGGTACCGTCCGGAGGGGACGGCGTTGTATGACGGGCCGCCCGAGATGGAGGCGGCCGCGCTGCTGGAGGCCCGTGAGGTGCTCACCGGCGGCTCGTTGACCAATGACGCCCAGGTGTTCGAGCGCGACGGCGAATGGCATGTCCAGGGTGATCCGACGGAGGGGGCGCTCCTGGTCGCCGCCCGCAAGCTCGAGGGCATCGCCGAGCATGTCGGACGTTTCGAGCAGCGGGCGCAGATCCCCTTCAGTTCCGAACGCAAGCTCATGTCCTCCGTGCAGCGCCGCGGCCACGACGGCTGGCGGGCGGTCATGACCAAGGGCGCTCCGGACGTCCTGCTCGAACGCTGCGCCGCCGTGCAGCACGGCGACGAGGTGGTCCCGCTCGAGGAGCCGGAGCGGATGCGGCTCCTCGCCGATGTGGGAGCGCTCTCCGCGCAGGCGCTGCGCACCATCGCCGTCGCCTATCGCCCGCTCGACGAGGAGCCCGACGAGCTCGGCGAGGAGCTCGAGCACGACCTCGTCTACGTCGGCATGGTGGGCATCATCGATCCGCCGCGTCCCGAGGCCGCCCGCGCGATCGCCGAGGCGCACCGCGCGGGCATCCGGGTGCTGATGATCACCGGCGACCACCCGGCCACGGCGACCCGCATCGCGGTCGATCTGGGGATCATCCAGGACGGCGTCCGGGCGGTGACCGGCAAGGAGCTGGACGAACTCGACGAGGAGGGCTGGCGGGAGACGACGCGCGCCGTCTCGGTCTATGCGCGGGTGGCGCCGCAGCACAAGCTGCGGATCGTCGACGCTCTTCAGGCGGACGGGCAGGTGGTCGCGATGACCGGCGACGGGGTCAACGACGCGCCCGCCCTCAAATCGGCCGATATCGGGATCGCGATGGGGATCACCGGCTCCGAGGTGACGAAGGAGGCGTCGAAGATGATTCTCGCCGACGACGACTTCGCCACGATCGTCGCCGCGGTGCGGCAGGGCCGGGTCATCTTCCAGAACATCACCAAGTTCCTGCGCTACCTGCTCTCCTCCAACATGGGCGAGGTCATGACGGTGTTCTTCGGCGTCACGTTCGCGGGCGCGCTCGGCCTGAGCGACGCGAGCGCCGAACCCGTGGTCCTCCCCCTGCTGGCCACGCAGATCCTCTGGATCAATCTCGTCACCGACTCCACCCCGGCCCTGGCCATGGGTGTCGACCCGGAGATCGACGACGTGATGGCCAGGCCGCCGCGGCGGATGGACGAGCGCGTCCTGAATCGCGGGATGTGGGCGACCATCCTGTCGATCGGGCTCGTCTCGGCGATCGTCACCCTCGCCACCATCGACCTGCTCCTGCCCGGCGGGCTCATCCCGGGCGGCGGCGAGACGCTCGTGGTGGCCCGGACGGCGGGCTTCACCACGCTGGTGTTCGCGGTGCTGCTGACCACGCTCACCTCGCGGTCGGCCACGACGAGCGCCTTCCGCGGGCTCTTCCAGAATCGCTGGCTGTGGGGGGCACTCGGTCTGTCCGTGCTGCTCCAGGTCGCGGTGGTCGAGGTGCCCTTCCTGCAGCTGGCCTTCGGCACGGCCTCGCTCGCGCCGTGGCAGTGGGCGACCTGCCTCGTGATGGCCTCCGCCGTGCTCTGGTTCGATGAGTTGCGCAAGCTGATCCTGCGGTGCTCTGTTCGGCGAGATACTGAGGCTCGCTGCCATCACTTCTGGTGACCCGACGTCAGAGTCGCAGGCGCTCGACCGGCTGACCGGTGACGCCGGCGATGAGCTCGAAGTCCTTGTCCAGATGCAGGACGGTGAGCCCGGCGAGTTCGGCGCACGATGCGATGAGAACATCCGGGATGGACGGGGCGCGATGGTGTCCTCGCTCGGCGAGGAGCAGCAGAATCTCCAAGGCTCGGTCTTCGATGGCCGGAGTCAGGTACTCGATGGGCATCAGCGTGAGTGGCACGGTGCGGAACGCCGCTCGGGCATCACCACCCGTGCGCGCCGAGTACCCGACTTCGAGGCGGGTGACCGTCGTGATCCTGACCAGCCCCCGCTGGATCCGCTCGGCCCACTCGCCCGCGTCCGGACTCTGCCCGAGCCGGACCAGGGCCGACTTGTCGATCAGCCAGGCCGTCACGCCCACGCATCCGACATGACCGTTTCGTCATCGAGGCCGGCGAAGGCCGCACCGAATCTCTGCAGCTGGGCGACCGTGACCGGATCGCGATCCTGCACGTCCTGCGCCAGGCGCCGACGCACGTACTCGGTCCGCGAGAGACCGAGCCGCGCCGCGTGCGCGTCGATCGCCGCGAGCACATCGTCCGGGATGTCGCGGATCAGGATGTTCGTCATGGGCGCCTCCTCGATATCTGATGATATCAGATCCGGTACGCCATGACGGTTCCGTGTGACGATGGTGTGACCATCCGGACCCACCACTCCTGGAGCACCGCTCATGCCCGATACCCTCGCGCCTGCCCTCGTCATCGGCGTCGAGACCGGCGGCACGAAGGTGGTGTGCGCGTCCGCCGCCTCGGACGACCCCGGCACGATCCTCGAGCGCGTGAGCTTCCCGACGACCGACCCCGAGCAGACCCTCGCGCGCATCGTCGAGTTCGCCGACAGGCCGGGGATCGCGGCGGTCGGCGTGGGCTCCTTCGGTCCGGTCGACGTCGACCCGGCCTCGCCCACCTACGGGTACGTCACCTCGACCCCGAAGCCCGGCTGGCGCGGCACGGATGTCGTCGGCACCCTGCGCCGCGCGCTCGGCGTGCCGGTGACGATCACCACCGACGTCAACGGCGCCGCGCTCGGGGAGCACCGCTGGGGTGCCGGGGTCGGCGCCGCCGACCTCGCCTACGTGACCGTCGGCACGGGGGTGGGCGCCGGCGTCATCTCGGGTGGGCGGCTGCTGGCCGGCAGCGGGTTCCCGGAGATCGCGCACGTGCCGGTGTCGCGGCATCCCGACGACGTCTTCCCGGGCCGCTGCCCGTTCCACGGCGACTGCCTCGAGGGCATGGCCTGCGGCCCGGCGATCTCCGAGCGGTGGGGGGCGGATGCCTCGTCCCTCGGCCCCGAGCGCCGGGAGCTCGCTCGCGACATCGAGGCGCACTACCTCGCGCAACTCGTCGCGGTGCTCGCCTACACGCTCGGGACCAGCACCGTGATCCTCGGCGGCGGCGTGGCGAAGACGCCGGGGCTGCGGGAGGCCGTGATCGCGGCGGCGCACCGCTTCATCGGCCCGCCCGAGGCGAACGGCTCCGGCCGGCCGCAGCCGAGGATCCTGGCGCCGGGGCTCGGCGAGGATGCGGGCATCCGCGGCGCCCTCGCCCTCGGGTTCGACCTGCTGCACTGAGTCGGCCGTGGGGCGCCCGGCCAGCTCCCGGCGGCCGGACAGTGGTCTCTACCGACCGCGCCACGACACGATCACGTGCAACAGCGGCACCGCCGCAGACCCCATGAGCACCCAGCCCAGCACCTCGTCGGTCGGGCGCTGCAGCACCCCGCCGATCAGGAGCGCCGCGAACACGACCGCCGACGCGACGCGCCCCGAGGAGCGCTCGACCGACCGCAGCCGCCGGTCGAGGTCGGGCGTGCGCACGGCGACCTGCCCGCGGTCGAGGCGGGATGCGAGTTCGTCGAGGCGCCCGGGCAAGCGCGCCAGAGTCGTGGCATATCCGATCGCCTGCCGGCCGAGATCGCGGAGCGTGCCGCCGGTCGGGCTCAGCACGGTGCGCGCGAACGGGTCGACGGCATCCCACATGTTGAAATCGCGGTTGAGGGCGCTCGTGACGCCCGAGACGAGCGAGATCGTGCGGATCAGCAGCAGGAAGCTCTCGGGCAGCTGGAACGGCAGCGAGCGCACGGTCTCGCCGAACTGCAGGGCGAACGCCTGAAGCTCGCGCGGGTCCACTTTTTGCAGTTCGGCCACGCCCATGCCGCCGAAGCGGCCGAAGAGGCTCGTCATGGCGCGTTCGAGCTCGTCGGTGTCGGCGGAGCGCAGCAGCACGCCGAGCCGCTCGAGCGATCGGATGAGGGCGCGCCCGTCGCGGGCGACGGCGGCGAGGATGAAGTCGCGCAGCCCGGAGCGCAGCGAGTCGGAGATCTCGCCCATCATCCCGAAGTCGATGTAGGTGAGGCGCCAGCCCTCGTGGGTCGGGGTGACGAAGATGTTGCCGGGGTGCGGGTCGGCGTGGAAGAAGCCGGAGACGAAGATCTGCTGGAAGGTGGCACGCGCGAGCGCCTGCGCGACCTCGGCCGGGTCGATGCCCGCCGCGGTGAGTGCCGCGACGTCGGTGATCTTGATCGCCGTGACGTCGGAGAGGGTCAGCACGCGCAGGCTCGTGCGATCCCACACGACGACGGGGGCGCCGACAACCGGGTCGTCGGCGAAGTCGGCGGCGAAGCGCTCGGCGCTGGCGGCCTCGTGCAGGTAGTCGATCTCCTCGAGACTCGTCGCGGCGAACTCCTCGACGAGCGCGGGCGCGTCGGCGCGGGAGGCGACGATGCGCACCCGGGAGAGCCAGCCGGCGACGCGGCGCAGGGCGGCGAGGTCAACGGCGACGATCTGCTCGATGCCCGGCCGCTGCACCTTGACGACGACCTGATCGAATCCGAGGTCGGTGGCGATGCCCGCCGACAGGCGCGCGCGGTGGGCCTGGCCGAGGGATGCCGCGGCGATCGGCACCGGCTCGAACGCCGCATAGGCGAGCTCCAGCGGCATCCCCAGTTCTGCTTCGGCCTGGACGCGGATGGCCTCGAACGACTCGGGCGCGACCTCGTCCTGCAGCCCTTCGAGTTCGCGGGTGATCTCGGGCGGCAGCACGTCGAGGCGCGAGGACATGAACTGTCCGACCTTGATCATGAGCCCGCCGAGGTCGACGGCGAGGCGGTGGAAGCGGCGGGCGAGCCGCTGCAGGCGCGCCGCCCGGCCCCTCGCGGCGAGCCGGCCGAGGCCGACGCGCGGCAGTACGAGTTCGAACCACCAGGTCTGCAGCAGCGCGCCGACGGCGAAGCGCATGATGCGGCGGTAGCGCGCCTGGAAGACGCGGCCCGTGGGCGGTGCGGTGAGTGCGCCGCGGGCGGGCGGCATCCCCTCAGTCCTCGGCGAGGATCGCGTAGAGCTTGCGGCGCGCCTCGTCGATGACGGCGACGGCGCGCTCGGACTGCTCCGGGGTGCCCCCGTGCGCGACCTGCGCGACGGCCTGGGCGAGCTTGGCGCCCGCCTTCGGCAACGCGGCGGTGTGCTCGGCACGCCACGACCGGCGCGGCTCCCACGGCTCGGGTCCGCTCGCGAACTCGGCGGCGGCCTCACGGCCGGCCTCGGTGAGCGAGTAGACCTTGCGCTCCCCGACCTGCTCGGAGCTGACGAGTCCCTCGTCGGAGAGCAGCTGCAGCGTGGGGTAGATGGAGCCTGGGCTCGGCTTCCAGGTGCCGCGCGTGCTCGTCTCGATCGATTGGATGATCTGGTAGCCGTGCATCGGCTTCTCGTTGAGCGCAACGAGGATCGCGGCGCGGATGTCGCCGCGCCCCATGCGACCCGTGACGCGCGGGGCGAATGCCTCGCGGAGGCCGTCGACGGCCTCCCACAGGTCGAAGCCGGCTGATGATGAGGTGCGCATGTGATGACCTTTCTGAACGATACCTAGCTTCTGAACGATACCTAACGATACATCGTTCAGCCGCACATGAGCTTGGCTGTCGAGCCGGTCTGCTCGGCCGTCGCCGCGTGCCGCGTGTCGCGTGCCGTCTGCCCTCTGCCGCGTGTCGCGTGCCGTCTGC
>JBAQPI010000331.1:0-2132 GCA_049305635.1 Rhodoglobus sp.
CGAGCGCTTGGGCCTCGAGTCGGTCGTCATGATGGCGAGGCTCGCGTCCTCGCCGTGATCGCCGAGCCCGGCCGCGGCGGCGTTCACGCCCCACACGAGCTTGCCGAGCGGCAGCTGGTCGCCGATGAGCCCCGTCGAGCACACCAGCACGTCGCCCGGCGAGACGCCGAGCGCCTCGCCGACGGCCTCCGCGGTCGAGTGCGTGACCTGGAAGCCCTGCGCCCCCGTGAAGCAATTCGCCCCGCCGGAGTTGAGCACGATCGCGCTGACGGTCCCATCGGCGATCGCCTGCTTCGACCAGATGATCGGATTGGCAAGGGCGCGGTTGGTCGTGAACACCGCCGCCGCGTGCTGCAACGGTCCCCGGTTGACCACGAGGGCGAGGTCGGGCCCGCCGCCGGCCTTGAGGCCGGCCGCGACGCCCGCGGCCTCGAAACCCGCCGCCGCCGTCACGCTCACGGGGCCACCCCGTCCAGGCTCAGACCGGTGGTCTCGGGCAGGCCGAGGGCGAGGTTTGCGGACTGGATCGCCGCCCCCGCCGTGCCCTTGACCAGGTTGTCGAGCGCGCTCACGACGACGACGCGACCCGCGGCCTCATCGACCGCGAGGCCGATGAGCACGGTGTTGGCACCGGTCGTGTCGGCGACGCGGGGGAACTGGCCGGAGGGCAGCACGTGCACGAACGCCTCGTCCGCGTAGGCGGCCTCCCAGGCGTCGCGCACCCGCGTCTCGCTCGTGCCCGGCTTCAGGCGCGCGGTCGAGGTCGCGAGGATGCCGCGGCTCATCGGCACCAGCACGGGAGTGAACGACACGCTCACGTCGACCCCGCCGGCGGCCACGAGGTTCTGCCGGATCTCCGGATTGTGGCGGTGCGTGCCGCCCACGCCGTAGGCGCTCGCGGAGCCGAGGATCTCGCTCGCGAGCAGCTCGGTGCGCAGGCTCTTGCCGGCACCCGAGGGTCCCACCGCGAGCACGGCGACGATGTCGTCGGCCTCGATGACCCCAGCGTGGATGCCGGGGGCCAGCCCCAGCGTGATCGCCGTGACGTTGCATCCGGGCACCGCGATGCGCTTGGAGCCGGCGAGCCGGTCGCGCTGAATGCCGTGCTCGAGCAGCAGTTCGGGTAGGCCGTAGTCCCAGGCGCCGAAGAACTCTCCGCCGTAGAACCGCTGCCAGTCGGCCTCGCTCGTGAGGCGATGGTCGGCGCCGCAGTCGATCACGAGCGTGGACTCCGGCAGGTGCTTGGTGACCTCGCCGGACTTGCCGTGGGGCAGCGCGAGGAAGACGACGTCGTGGCCCGCGAGGGTCTCGGGCGTCGTCTCCTGCAGCCTCAGACGGGCGAGCGAGCGCAGGTGCGGCTGCGTCGCGATGAGCGGCTGGCCCGCGCTCTGGTTGGCGGTCACCGTGGTGACCTCGAGATCCGGGTGGGCCGAGAGGAGCCTCAGCAGCTCCCCGCCGGCGTACCCGCTGGCGCCTGCTACGGCGACCGAGTAAGACATGGCTCTACCTTATTGACGAGGTGGACGAGGGACGTCGTACGGCGGCGTGCGCACATGGCCGAGTGGCCGATCGCGGACGTCGCCTAACGTCGCTCGTCGGTGCCGCGTCGACGCAGCACGCGACGCAGCTCGAGGCTGTCGTCGGTGGTGCGGATGCCGGTCACGGTTTCGAGCGTAGTGCACTCCCGCGAGCCACCGCGAATCGCTACCCTGAGTCGGTACGGCATACGAAAAGGGAGAACACCTCATGGCAGACCTCAGCGGACTGATCGACCTCATTCCCGTCGGCGACATCGCCGAGCAGCTCGGGATCCCCGAGGCGGTCGCGGAGAGCGCCGTCAAGACCGCGATTCCCGCGATCATCAGCGGCATGGCGGCGAACGCGAAGGACAGTGCCGGCGCCAAGTCCCTCGATGGCGCGCTGAGCAACCACGGCAAGAAGGTGCCCAAGGGCAAGGCGAAGGTCGCGTCCATCGACACCGCGGACGGTGAGAAGATCGTCAACAACGTCTTCGGCTCCAAGAAGAACGAGGTCGTCGCAGCGGTGGCAGACGCGAGTGCCGGGGATGTCACGAAGGACATCATCGCCAAGGTGCTGCCGATCATCGCCCCCATCGTCATCGCCTGGATCGG
>JBAQPI010000332.1:0-1751 GCA_049305635.1 Rhodoglobus sp.
GAGGGCGAGCTGGTGCCACTGCAGGACTTCATCGACGGCGAGAGCGACGCAGCCTGATGGGCAAGCACAACGAGTTCTGGTTCGAGGATGAGTTGTGCGAGCACCTCGTCGAGCACGGCTGGCTGTACTCCCACGATGACGAGGGCTACGACCGCGAGCTTGCATTGTTCCCGGCCGACGTGTTCGCGTGGTTGGATGCGACCCAGCCGGAGGCGCTCGCGCAGCGGGTGAAGGCATCCGATTCGCCTGCCGTGCAGGAGCAGGCTCGGCAGCAGTTGCTCGGCCGGTTGGCGCAGGTGCTCGACAAGCCGTTCGCGCAGGGCGGCGGCATGCTCAACGCGTTGCGGCGCGGGTTCAAGGATGTCTCGACCCAGTTCGACCTGTGCCAGTTCAGGCCCGCGCAGCAGTTGAACCCGGCGACCATCGAGCGCTATGGCAAGGTGCGGCTGCGGGTGATGCGGCAGGTGCACTACTCCACCTCGAACCAGAAGAGCCTCGACCTGGTGTTCTTCGTCAACGGGCTGCCGGTGGCGACGATGGAGGTGAAGACCGACTTCACCCAGTCGGTGCAGGATGCGATCGCCCAGTACCAGAAGGACCGCACCCCGAAGGATCCGGTCACCAGGAAGGCCGAGCCGCTACTCGGCTTCGGAAGTCGGGCGCTCGTGCATTTCGCGGTCTCCAACTCCGAGGTGTGGATGACCACCCGCCTGGCCGGCGACGACACCGTCTTCCTGCCCTTCAACATGGGCAACGACGGTGGTAAGGGCAACCCGCCGAACCCCGACGGCTCGCCCTCCGCGTACCTGTGGGAGCGGGTGCTGCAGCGGGATGCGTGGCTGGAGATCATCGGCAGGTTCCTGCATGCGTCGTCGCGGAAGGAGACCGACCCGGTCACCGGCGAGGTGACGCAGCGGGAGTCGCTGCTGTTCCCGCGGTTCCACCAGTGGGAGTCGGTGACCCAGCTCGTCGCGGCGGCACGGGAGGAGGGGCCGGGGCACAAGTACCTGATCCAGCACAGTGCCGGCTCGGGCAAGACCAACTCGATCGCCTGGACCGCCCACCAGCTCAGTACGTTGCACAATGACTCCGGTGCGAAGGTGTTCGACTCGGTGATCGTGGTCACCGACCGCACCGTGCTCGACGACCAGTTGCAGGATGCGATCTACCAGATCGACCACAAGTCCGGCGTGGTCGTGCCGATCACGCGGGGCAGCGGCGAATCCAAGTCGACGCTGCTGACGAACGCTCTGTCGAGCGGCGCGCAGATCATCATCGTCACCATTCAGACCTTCCCGCATGCGCTCAAAGAGATCCGCACCTCCGGCGCGCTCAAGGGCCGCAGTTTCGCGATCATCGCGGATGAGGCGCACTCCTCCCAGACCGGCAACACCTCCGCCAAGCTCAGGCAGGCGCTCTCGCCCGAGGAACTGGCCTCCCTCGAGGATGGCGGCGAGTTCGACCTCGAGGCGCTGCTCGCGGCCGAGATGGCGGAGAAGGCGGATGCCGCCAACATCAGCTTCTTCGCCTACACGGCCACCCCGAAGGCCAAGACCCTCGAACTGTTCGGGCGTCCCGGCGCGGACGGACTGCCGCACCCGTTCCACCTGTACACGATGCAGCAGGCGATCGAGGAGGGTTTCATCCTCGACGTGCTGCAGAACTACACGCCCTACAAGCTTGCGTTCAAGCTCGCCCACAACGGCATCGAGTACGACAGCGACGATCCGCTCGTCGACAAGACGCAGGCC
>JBAQPI010000333.1:0-2160 GCA_049305635.1 Rhodoglobus sp.
AGACCGAGATCGATCACGAGGCGGCGGTGCGTTCCCGCGAAGTGCTCGGGGCCGAGCACCGTGACCGCGGTGCAGGTGATGACGACGTCGACCTCGAAGTCGGTGCTGTCGGTGAGCCCGTGCTTGAGGGCGAAGGCCGGACCCCTGCCGGTGCGCGAGAACACCCTGAGGTCTCGTGCGCCCCGGTCGCGCAGCGCCGCGACCGCGGTGGCCGCGTAGCGACCCGTTCCGACGATGAGCACTCGCGAGATGCCCCAGTCCTCGACGCGGCTCGAGGCGAGGTCGAGGGCGAGCCGCACGAGCGAGCGCTCGACGCCCCCGAGGGAGGTCGAGTTGCGCACTCCCCGGCTCGTCCGGGTCGCACGCTGGAACAGTCGTTCGAGGTCCCGGCTCGTCGTACCGTCCGCGCGCGCTCGGTCGAGGGCGCGGGAGACCTGGCCGGCGATCTCGTCCTCGCCGACGACGATGGATTCGAGGCCGGAGGTGACGGCGAAGAGGTGGGCCGCGGCATCCTCGTCCCAGTGCACCGCCACCGACTGCGCGAGTCGCTCGATCGGCACCCCGCTCGCGTCGCTGAGGGCAGAGAGCGTGGCGGCCTCGGCGACGGCGGCCGCGCCGGTGAGCGGCTCGTCGATGTCGAGATAGGCCTCGAACCGGTTGCAGGTCGCGAGCACCACGGCGCCGCTCACGAAGGGGCTGGACGCGACGAGGTCGGTCGTGGCCTTCGGTGCGACGACGGAGAGCCGCTCCAGAAGGTCGAAGTCGGCGTTCCCATGGTTCGCGCTGAGACACAGGAGCACGACCTAATGTTAACCCCGTGCCCCTCGCGACCGATCACCCGCTCCTGGACGGGCGCACCACCGATGCTCCGCTCGTTCGGGCGTACCGCGGCGAGCGGCAGCCGACACCCCCCGTCTGGTTCATGAGGCAGGCCGGCCGCTCGCTGCCGGAGTACCGCGAGCTGCGAGTCGGCAACGCGATGCTCGAGGCGTGCCTGAATCCCGACCTCGCGAGCGAGATCACGCTCCAGCCCGTGCGTCGGCATCGGGTGGATGCCGCGATCTTCTTCAGCGACATCGTGATCCCCGTGCGCCTCGCAGGGGTCGGCGTCGAGATCGAACCCGGCAGGGGACCGGTCGTCGCTTCGCCGATCCGCACCGCGGCGGACGTCGCGGCGCTGCGCCCCCTCGACCCGGCGGCGCTCGATCCCATCCGCGAGGCCGTCGCCCGCACCGTGGCCGAACTCGGCAGCACGCCCCTCATCGGCTTCGCGGGAGCGCCGTTCACGCTCGCCTCCTACCTGGTCGAGGGCGGACCTTCGAAGGACCAGTTGCGTGCGCGCACGCTGATGTACTCCGATCCGCACACCTGGGCGACGCTGCTGAACTGGTGCGCGGATGTCGCGGGCGAGTTCCTGAGGGCGCAGGTGGAGGCCGGCGCCTCGGCCGTGCAGCTCTTCGACTCCTGGGTCGGATCGCTCTCCGAGCAGCAGTACGTGCGCCGGGTGGCGCCCCACTCGAAGCGCGTGTTCTCGCACTTGCGCGGCTTCGACGTGCCCAAGGTGCACTTCGGAGTGGGCAGCGGCGAGGTGCTGCGGGCGATGCACGGCATCGGTGCAGATGTCGTGGGCGTCGACTGGCGCATCCCGCTCGACGAGGCTTCCCGCCGACTCGGCGGCGAGGTGCCGCTGCAGGGCAACCTCGATCCCGCCCTGCTCGCCGCCCCATGGTCGGTGCTCGAGCAGCACGTCGCGGATGTCGTCGAGCGCGGTCGCGCCGCGCCGTCCCACGTGCTCAACCTCGGTCACGGCGTTCCGCCGGACACCGACCCGGATGTGCTCACGCGCATCGTCGACCTGGTGCACGCCGGTGTCTGAGCCGTCCAGGGTCACGGTCGTCGGCGGGGGTGTCGCCGGCCTCGTCGCGGCCCGGCGCATCGCGCTGCGCGGTCACCCCGTGGACATCATCGAGGCCACCGACCGGCTCGGCGGCACCGTCGCGCATCGCCGACTGGGTGGCATCGACCTGGATGCCGGCGCCGAGAGTTTCGCCAAGCGTGGCGGGCACGTCGCCGCCCTCGCCGTGGAGCTCGGGCTCGGCGACGACATCGTGGAGCCCACCAGCGCGGGCGCCTGGCTGCAACCGGCCACGGGTCCCGCCG
>JBAQPI010000334.1:0-3129 GCA_049305635.1 Rhodoglobus sp.
GACGAGTCCTATTACCGCGAGGAGAAGTTCGCCGAGATCCGCACGGCCTACCTCGGCTTTCTCGAGCGGATGCTGGGCTTGGCCGGCCTGGACGCCCCCGGTGAGCGTGCCGCCCGCATCCTCGCCCTCGAGACAGAGCTCGCGAGCCACCACTGGGACAACGTGGCGAGCCGCGACAGCGAGAAGACCTACAACCCGATGCGCTGGCAGGCCGCCAACGACCTGGTCGGCGCCGTGGACCTGGATGTCTGGCTCACCGCCCTCGGCGTGCCCGAGCGCTCCTTCGACGAGGTCGTCGTGCGCCAGCCCAGCTTCATGGCGGGACTCGAGTCCGTGCTGCGCGATGAGAATCTCGCGGCGTGGAAGGACTGGCTGGCCTGGCAGGTCATCCGCTCGAACGCCGCCTACCTCTCGAGCGACTTCGTGGATGCCAACTTCGACTTCTACGGCAAGACCCTCACCGGCACCCCCGAGCTGCGCGCCCGCTGGAAGCGCGGCGTCTCGCTCGTCGAGGGCTCGCTCGGCGAGGCCGTGGGCCGCATCTACGTCGAACGGCACTTCCCCGAGGCCGCGAAGACGGCGATGGACGCGCTCGTCGCGAACCTCGTCGAGGCCTACCGGCAGTCGATCGAGAAGCTCGAGTGGATGGGTGAGGACACCCGCGCGCGCGCCCTCGACAAGCTCGCCAAGTTCACGCCCAAGATCGGCTACCCCGTGAAGTGGCGCGACTACTCGACGCTGTCGATCGACGCGAGCGACCTCATCGGTAACGTGCGTGCCACGAGCGAGTTCGAGTTCCAGCGCGAGCTCGGCAAGATCGGCAAGCCGCTCGACCGCGACGAGTGGTTCATGACGCCGCAGACCATCAACGCCTACTACAACCCCGGCTTCAACGAGATCGTGTTCCCCGCCGCGATCCTGCAGTTCCCGTTCTTCGACGAGCACCGCGATGCCGCGGCCAACTACGGCGCGATCGGCGCCGTCATCGGCCACGAGATCGGTCACGGCTTCGACGACCAGGGCTCGAAGTACGACGGCGACGGGCGCCTCATCGACTGGTGGACCCCGGAGGACCGCGCCGCCTTCGAGCAGCGCACGAAGGCACTCATCGAGCAGTACAACGCGCTCGCACCCGCCCAGGTGCCCGACCACAAGGTCAACGGGGCGCTCACGATCGGCGAGAACATCGGCGACCTCGGCGGGCTCGCGATCGCCTGGAAGGCATACCTCATCTCCCTCGCCGGTCAGGAGCCGCCCGTGATCGACGGGATGACCGGCGCCCACCGTTTCTTCCTCTCCTGGGCGCAGGCCTGGCAGCTGAAGGCCCGCGACGAGGAGGTCATCCGCCTGCTCGCGATCGACCCGCATTCGCCGAACGAGTTCCGCTGCAACCAGATCGTGCGCAACATCGACGAGTTCTATGGCACATTTGGTGTCACCGAGCAGGATGCACTCTGGCTCGACCCGAAGGATCGCGTCACCATTTGGTAGATACCGCACGGACCCGAGAGCGCTGGGAACGGGTGCGCACACCGCGTGCGCCCCGCCACTCAGGAGCCGGAGATGCCGAGAACTTCTCCGGCACCTTCGCCGCGCTCGGAAAGCTCGCATACGAGGGCGCGCAGGTCTCCGCGAGCGCCGTCGACCTGAACACGGGCCGCACGCTGCTGGCGATCGACGACCGCATCGTGCTGCCGACGGCATCCATCGGCAAGATCCTGCTGCTCATCGAGGTGTCGGCGCGGCTGACCTCGCGCGACTTCTCGGGCTTCGGCATCCTCGACAAGACGCCGCGGGATGCCGTCGGCGACTCCGGCATCTGGCAGCACCTGCAGGCGCCCTCGCTGCCGGTCGCCGACCTCGCCACCCTCGTCGGTGCGACGAGCGACAACCTCGCCACCAACGTGCTGCTGCGCCAGGTGGGGCTCAACGCCGTGCGCGCCCGCACCGAGTCGCTCGGGCTGATGCGCACCGCCCTGCTCGACCTCGTGCGCGACAGCAGGGGACCGGATGACGCGCCCCAACTCTCGGTCGGATCCACCGCCGAACTCAGCTGGCTGTTCGGCGCCCTCGCCCGCAGCGAGATCGTGGACCCGCTCACCAGCCAGCGTGTGATGGGCTGGCTCTCGCTCAACACCGACCTCTCGATGGTCGCGAGCGCCTTCGGCCTCGACCCGCTCTCGCACCGCGGCGCCGACCACAACACGCTGCTCGTGAACAAGACCGGCACGGACACGGGCGTCCGTGCCGAGGCAGGCGCGCTCCGCGGGGCCGCCCGCGCGGTCGCCTACGCGGTGTCGATCCAGTTCAACGACGACGGCCTCGCCGCGCGGCTGCGCGTGCTGGATGCCATGCGCACGGTCGGGTACGACCTGCTGGAGTACGTGCACTGACGAGCCCAAAACAGGACTTGTCCTCCTTTAGGGGGACCTGCTAGCGTGACCCTGCACGTGTGGTCCGACCCGAAACGACCACAACCCGATTCGTGCGCCCAGAGGTGATACCCCTAAGCCCGACGCTTGCCCTTATCTCGCTGTCCAGCGTTCCCCGACGCTGAACCACCGGCCCGGCAACGGGTCTCTCACGCGCGCTCTCATGCGTTCGCTACCCGAAAACACCCGAAATCAGAAAGTCCCCCACCATGAAGAAGAACAAGTTCCTCGCGGGCGTCGTGGCCCTCGGCCTTGTGGCCAGCGGGCTCATCGGCGTCGCTCTCGGCGTCGGCTCCCCGGCACCCGCTGCCGCAACTCAGACCCTCGTCAGCTATTGTCACGCCGCGACCCCGTCCACAGCTAAGAACGGGTGGAACGCCCATCTGAGCCAGAACGTCAATTCGCTCAATGGGCATGACGGGCACCCAGCTGACATCTTTGGGGTCGTCGAGGGGTATCTGTGGTCTGGGCAGAACCTGACGACGCTCTACCCAGCGTACGGCCCGGGCGTGACCGGCGCTATGATCCTCGCTGGCGGATGCCAGGACTCGGTCCCAGGTATTGCAACTGCCGAGTTGGACTTCATTTTGGAAACGTGCGATGCGCCCCAGCAGATCAACCTCGCTGGTTCGACGACCTCGCACGCCTCGTTCGGCTCCGACACTGACCTGAGCGCGCTCGGCTATAACATCGTCGC
>JBAQPI010000335.1:0-3973 GCA_049305635.1 Rhodoglobus sp.
CCTTTCGCGGTGACGACGACGAGCGCCGCAGGATCGCCGTGCCTCGAAGTGTCGATCTCGGCCGCGAAGTCGAGCAGTCCCCGCGCGGCATCATCGATGACATTCTGATCGCCGGTGAGCTTCACCTCGAACGCAGCCCAAGCATTCGGCGTCTCCACGATGGCGTCTACTTCTTTGCGACCGTGCGATTCACGCCAGGTCGAGATTCGACCGCCAAGCGGCTGAGCGTAGACGTGCAGGTCACGCACGACAAGCGCTTCGAAATGGAACCCGGCTGCCTGAACATCCGCGAGCAGGTCTTTCGCGCCGACTCCGAGCGCCGCGGTACCGAGCGATGGATCGATGAAGTACCGGGTCGGTGCTTCCCGCAGTTGTGTCCGCGAGCGCATGTGCGGTCGCCAGGAAGGGGAGTTCTCCGTCAGCTTCAGCCGGTCGAGAGCGTCGAGGTATGCAGTCACGGTCTCATCTTTGGGCCGCTGGCCGTCTCCGCCGATGTCGGCCGCCATCTCTGACAGCTTGATCGGCTGCCCTACATTTCGACCGAGCGACTCGAGCGCTCGGCGAAGCCGATCAGGTGCTCGTCTGGTCGTGCCAAGGCTTGGCACATCGATTTCGACGATCTGGGTGAGGTAGTCATCGAGCCACCGGCGCGCGAATGCTTCGTCCTTGCCGAGTAGCGCGGGCCAGCCGCCGATCACGATGCGCTCCATCAGCTCGGGCACGGTGATCTTCGTCAACCTCGCGTGCTGATCTGCGCCATCTAGCAAGCCTGCGAGCGACACTTCCCCAGTCGAGTGGCCCGACTCATTCAGGCTCATGGGCCGCATATGTAGCGTGCTGATCCGGCCGGCGCCCGAATGCAGTTCGCGGGTGTCGGTCGGCGTCGCCGAACCGGTGAGGACGTAAAGGCCTTGCTGGCGAAGGTCGTCGACATGGCGGCGGACGTGGTCCCAGATGGCCGGGACGCGCTGCCACTCGTCGAAGAGGATCGGAGTCGGGCGATCGAACAAGTCCTCCGGGCTCAGCCCAACGAGCGCGCGGGCATCCGCATCAGTATCGAACCGGACAATGCTGGTTGCCACCTGCGACGCCGTCTCTGTCTTCCCGCTGCCCTTCGGCCCGTCGACGAGCACGGCACCGATTGACGTGAGGCGCCGTGCCAGCTCAGCGTCAGCGATTCGCGGTCGGTACCCGGCCATGGGGACAGCATACCCGCCCCACGATCAATAGCGGGGATTTTTGACATTCTGTATCGGGCCTTTTTGACACTACCGAACGGGGTATCTCGTCAAACTGAGATGGAATCGAGCCGACCGCGCCCGGCCGTGGGCGACGGGACAACCGCTATCGCCTCACGCCGCTCGGTCTCCAGAGGCCATTGATCGAGGACGACGAGGCGACTTCCTAACTGACCTCCTAACTTAGGAAGTCAGCGCCGACGTGACGAGCCGCACGCCTGCAAACCCTCAACTCTCGCACCTACTGCAACACGGATGCGAGAGTACGCTAATGCCCTGCGCTTGGCTCCGGTGCCCTTGCCGAGGGCACGGTCGTGCAGCGTCCCGGCGCGCAGCTCGACACCCTCGCGAGTTACGCTCGGTGATCTCTGACGACAGCCTGCCGTCGAGCATGCTCGGTCCGCGACTGTGGTGCAGCACGGCGGAGACTTCGGCGTGCTCGATCTCCTCGAAGTCGCGCTACGCCTGGCCGTCGAGGAGGACGCGGAAGGTCACGCGCTGCGGCGAGCGCGAACGCGACGCAGGAACTCGTCGGCCGGGACTGCGTCGGGGCTCGGACCCGGACCCATCCCGGCCAGGCGCCGGTCGATCTCGGCGAGAACTTGCGGCGGAATGTCGTCGTAGTCAAGCGAGCCCTCGACGGCGCGGATCAGTTCGCGCCGGGATTCGGCGTCGAGTCGGAGCACCTGCTCCAGAAGCGCGCTGTCGACCATGCCCCAATGGTAGCCGCCGAGCCCGACATCTGGGAGATGTACCCGGCCGGACTACGGCCCGATGATGGCGACGTACGGTCATCAACTACGCACGGCTTGTATCGTGGGCATGCAAAGAGGGCGCTCGCAGAGCTACTTGCCGTTCTCCGTCACGCTGGTGTTCGGATGCCGGGCAGCCGCTGCTGCAGAGACGCACCGCCCGCTGGTCGCGGAGCGGTTGTGAGTGCCGGTGGACTTGTTGCCGCCGGACTCGGTCACGCTCGTCCTCGGGTGACGAGCCGCCGCTGCGCAAGCCTGGGTCTGCACGAGACAAGGCTACCTACCTCCGAGCTAAGTTCCGGGCCATTCCCGGGCCATTTTCATCCCGGAAACCAGCTGCGACCACTCAGAGACATACCTGATCAGAAGGAGACCGAGCGCACAGATACAGTACGAAATCGCCCCCGAAGTCACTGATGAGGTCACGGGATCGACGCCCGTCGGAGCCACCACTCAACGGGCGATTCGGACATCGACGTTCGCCGTCAGGCGGTGAGCACGTCGGCGAGCGGTCGGCGCGGGCTCGGGTTCGGGGTTCGCTGCGGTGTGCCGACGCGGAACGCGAGCAGCGCTTCGCCGGCCGGGATGCCGGTCGCCTCGGCCCAGCGGGCCGAGAACCGGTCGGGCGCGCCGGTCGCGGCGTCGCGGGCGATGCACTCGGTGATCTGGTTCAGGTGCTGCATGCCGAGTCCGGCATCCGTGGCGGCGAGGTGCACGTGCTGCAGGAGTCGGCCGGCGTCGAGTCGGGCGACGGGATCGCCGGTATCGGAAACGCGGACGATGCCGTAGGCGGCAGCGGTGGCGGTGTGGACATCCCGAGTCGCGTTCACCCAGAACTGGTCGCCGGAGGTGCGGGACTGCGCCGGGAGGATCTTCGCCAGGAACAAGGTGAACGGATCGAGGCCCTGGCCGTCGAGGGTGAGGCCGTCGCGATAGCGGTCGATATCTGCCCGGTCGTTGCGGAACCAGGCGAAGGCCTCCGTCGACATCTCCTCGTCGTCGACGATCGCCTGGGTCGCCTCGACGATGAGCGCGCCGAGGGTCGCGCGCGGCGGCGCGTCGGTGATCCAGTGGACGGTGGCGCCGCCCGGCGCGCCTCCGACGAGCGCATCGAGGATGTCCTGATCGACAGCCTGGGCGGTGTACGGGCCGCGGTTGCTGTGCCGATCCGCGATCGCGGCGGCGAGCCGCTGCTCGAGAACGGTGGGCTCGGCGCCGACCCGGAATGCGATGCGGGCCACGTGCTCCGGGTCGCCGTCCGGGAGTGGCGTGATCTCGGCATCAAGTCCCCGGGCGCGGGCGGCGACGACGATGTTCTGGATCGCGCAGCCGTAGCCGGCGGCCCGCTCGCGCCCGTCGGCGTCGTTGACCGGCATCGCCCTGGACGGGTCGTCGAACACGTCGATCAGGTCGTCACCCAGCTCGAAGGCCCACGGCTGCAGGTTGTGCGGGTTCGCCGCCAGGACGCCGGCGGCCACGAGTGCGTGCAGCCCGGGCGCATCCTGCCAGCTCGACCACAGTTCGTAGGGTGCCCCCTGGCCCTGATTCCACACGCCGTTCAGCCCCGCACGCGCCGTGACGCCGCCTGCTCCGGCCAGCACCACGGCGCCGCCGCCGATCCCGATCGCTTTGAGCACGGTGCGGCGGGACATCCGCGGCCCGGCCGGGTCCAGTCGTGCCTCGCGGTCATGGTCGTCGTCCATCTCGATCCTTTCGGGTTCTCTCGCCGATCGCGAGTGCCGCGCGGCCGGTGTCGGTGAGGAAGGGGGCGAGCAGCGACCTGGTCAGCTCGGTCGGATCCAGCTCGGGATCGGCGATCGCACGAGCGAACGGGTCGGCGGTCTCGGCGACGAGCCACAGCACGCGAACGAGGGCTCGCACGGTCGTCGGCGGCTCGGGCCGCCGCAGCAGCCCGGCGGCGATCAGCGACTCCGCCAGGACGGCGAACTGCTCGACCCGCTCGGTGTACACCGCCCGGTACTC
>JBAQPI010000336.1:0-1777 GCA_049305635.1 Rhodoglobus sp.
GTCGTGCGGTTACCGGTCAAGCTCGATCTCCCGCAGCTGTTCGTGCAGCGAGACCGCGGCATCGACGCTGCGCACCCCGGCCTCGCTCGCGGCGAACGGCAGCACCAGGTACCGCCCCTCGCGCACGGCCTCCAGCTGGGTGGTGGCCGGGTTGGCCTCGAGGGTGGCGATCTTGCCTGCCGCGGTGTTCCATCCCGCATCGATGAGCACGATGACGTCGGGATTCGCGTCGACGATGGCCTCCCAGCTGAACGGCGACCAGGTCTGCGCGATCTCGCCGGCGATGTTCTCCAGCCCCACGGTCTCCAGCAAGAGCTGTGGCGCCCCGATGCCCGCTCCCACGTAGGGGACATCGGTGCCGGAGGAGTACCACAGGGCGCTGAGGCCCCGGTCGTCGGGCTCGGTCGAGGCGAGCGCGGCGCGCTGGTCGTCCAGCAGCGCGGCGGCGTCGACCCGGAAGATGTCCGCCACCTCCTGGATCTCCCGGAAGACCTCGTCGAAGTCGAGTGTGCCGGGCTGCTGCGCGCTGCGGCAGGCGGCCGGCTGCACGTAGCCGGCCACACCGAGCGCGCTGAGCTCGTCCCGCTCGCCGGTCGCCTCGGCCGTGAACGCCGACTCCCAGCCGGAGTAGACCAGGTCGGGCTCGAGTTCGAGCACCGCCTCCTCGCTCGGCATCTGCTCCGAGATCACCGGCAGGCCGGCGGCCGCCGCGGCCCACTCCTGGGGCACCGGGCCGTCCTGGAAGGCGGTGCCGACGATCCGGTCGCCGAGGCCGAGAGCGAGCAGCATCTCGGTGGAGGTCGACTTGATCGTCACGACCCGCTCGGGGGCGGCATCGAAGGAGACGTCGACGCCGCAGTTGACCACGGTGACCGTCTCGGGCGCTTCTGGGGCGGGATCGGGCTGGGCGGCGCAGCCGGCGAGGGCGAACGCCACGAGCGGCAGGATGACGAAGGCTGGACGGGACGAGGTCATGCGGACTCCCTGGCGATGGTGAACGACGGGGGAGTGGAACGACTCCCCAGGCCGAGCCGCTTCAAGCAGGAGCGACGCACCGCAGCACTACGAGTGCGGGGACCGTGGTGCGTGCGAGTCTAGCGGCCATCCAGAATGGACGCATGCACACCGCGGCGCGTTGGACGGTGATCGTGCCGGTCAAGCCTGTCTCGAGCGGCAAGTCCCGGCTCGGACTCGGCGAGGAGTTCGCGGCGGCCGTCGCGCTCGACACCATCGAAGCGGCTGCGGGCGCCCGTCTCGTCGCCGCGCTGATCGTGGTGACCCCGGATGTCGTGTTCGCCCGCGCCGCGGAGCGATCGCCCGGGGTGCACGCCGTGATCGAGGCCGACGCGCGCGGGATCGCGGCGGCGATCGATGCGGGCACCGCGGCGGCTGCGGGCGGCGATCGCGCCGTGCTGCTCGGGGACCTGCCGGCGCTGCGGCGCGACGAGCTCGATGCCGCGCTCGGGCTGGCCCTCGATCACGATCGTGCCTTCGTGCCCGATACGGAGGGGACCGGCACCACCCTCGTCACCGCCCGGGCGGGCCTGCGGCTCGTCACCGCCTTCGGCGAGGACTCGGCGCGCCGTCATCGCGAGCTCGGGCTGCACCGGCTCGACCTGCCGGTCGACTCCGGCCTGCGCCGTGACATCGACCGTCCGGAGCAGCTCCTCGACGCCGCGGTGCTCGGTCTCGGGCCGCGCACGGCGGCGCTGCGCTCAGCGCGCTGAGGCGAGGCGCAGCGCGGCGGCGGCGATCGCCGCTCCCGCGCCCTCGTCGT
>JBAQPI010000337.1:0-1671 GCA_049305635.1 Rhodoglobus sp.
ACGCAGGTGACGCCGTCGATGTCGAGCACCTGGGGCTCGACGCACTCGGTCGCCTCCTCGACGACCTCTTCGACGGGCGCGGGGTCGACGCAGGTGACGCCGTCGTCGCCGAGCACCTGGGGCTCCACGCATTCGGTGGTCTCCTCGACGACCTCCTCCACGGGTGCGGGATCGACGCAGGTGACGCCGTCGACGTCGAGCACCTGGGGCTCGATACACGCGACGGGGGCGACCTCTTCGGCGGAAGCGGGGGCGAGGCCCAGCACGCCGACACCCGTGAAGGCGAGTGCCGAGACCGCGCTGGCCGCGAGCCAGCGTCGCCACTTCGGGATGTGCGCCTGCGGGTCGGGCGGGCCGGATCGAACATGCCTGGCCTGGTGAGTTCTTGCAGAAATCCTGGTCGACAACATCGTCGTTCTCCATTCCCTCGGGCGCGGGGGCGCGCACGGCCCTCATGCAACCCCCGAACGGGGGGTGACGAAGGTGTCGTCGAGGGGTGAAGGTGGGGTCATCCCGGGGCGAATCGTGGGGTTCTCTGACTGCTGTGGCACGGGTCGATCCGGCCACGCGTCGCTCGGAGAACCGGGTGCCGGAACGGTAGACTGCACACGTCGCGACTGGCGTTCGGATGGGTAACCATCGGGGAGCGATTGATCCCCACCGCGCACGGCCGGCCGATCCTGTGGATCGCCCGGAACGGGCGGGGCGTGGGCCCACGGTTGGTGGCCGTTCGCCTGGGCCACGACTCCACAACTACCGTGCAAGGAGACGCCAGTGCCGCAATCCACCGCCTCGCAGAGTTCGTTCGTCGCTCCGCTGTCCGAGGTCGATCCCGAGATCGCCGAGGTGCTCGCACAGGAGCTCGGCCGCCAGCGCGGCACCCTCGAGATGATCGCGAGCGAGAACTTCGTTCCTCGTGCCGTGCTCGAGGCGCAGGGCTCGGTGCTCACCAACAAGTACGCGGAGGGATATCCCGGCCGCCGCTACTACGGCGGCTGCGAGTTCGTCGATGTCGCCGAGACCCTCGCGATCTCCCGCGCCAAGAGCCTCTTCGGCGCCGCCTACGCGAACGTGCAGCCGCACTCCGGGGCATCGGCCAACGCGGCCGTGCTGAGCGCGATCGCGACGCCCGGCGACCGCATCCTCGGCCTCGCCCTCGACCAGGGCGGCCACCTGACCCACGGCATGAAGCTCAACTTCTCCGGCAAGCTCTACGAGGCGAACGCCTACGGTGTCGACCCGGCCACCAACCTCATCGACATGGACATCGTGCGCGAGCGCGCCCTCGAGGTGAAGCCCCGCGTGCTCATCGCCGGCTGGTCGGCGTACCCCCGCCAGCTCGACTTCGCGGCCTTCCGGGCGATCGCCGACGAGGTCGGGGCCCAGCTCTGGGTCGACATGGCCCACTTCGCGGGACTCGTGGCCGCGGGCCTGCACCCGACGCCCGTCCCGCACGCGCACGTCACCTCATCCACGGTGCACAAGACGATCGGCGGGCCGCGCTCGGGCTTCATTCTCACCAACGACCTCGAGCTGCAGAAGAAGCTCAACTCGAACGTGTTCCCCGGCCAGCAGGGCGGGCCGCTCATGCACGTGATCGCGGCGAAGGCGACGGCGTTCAAGCTCGCCGCCGAGCCGGAGTTCAAGGAACGTCAGGAGCGCACGATCCGC
>JBAQPI010000338.1:0-1595 GCA_049305635.1 Rhodoglobus sp.
TGGGTGGCGTCACGGGCATCCTTCACGGTTTGATCGCACCAGATGATGGTAGACACACCTGTCTTCTCTGAGATAGGGGTTCCGGCGATTCTGATGCCCACGCCGCCGGCTTCGCGGTCATACCCCGCACGTAGAATCGACGTGACATGTCCTTCGTTCGAGAATCCGAGCAGGAGCCCGGTCTTTCGCGCGGCCGCATCGACGAGGCCCTCCTGGAGGGCCTGAACCCGCAGCAGCGCGCGGCCGTCGAGTACCGCGGACAGTCGCTGCTCATCGTCGCCGGGGCGGGCTCGGGCAAGACGAGCGTGCTCACCCGTCGCATCGCCGGGCTCCTGTCGAGCCGCGAGGCGTGGCCGAGCCAGATCCTCGCGATCACGTTCACGAACAAGGCCGCTGCCGAGATGCGCGAGCGCGTGCGGGCCCTCGTCGGCAAGGATGCGACCGAGGGCATGTGGATCTCGACGTTCCACTCGGCGTGCGTGCGCATCCTGCGCCGCCAGGCCGAGGTGTTCGGCATGAAGTCGGGATTCACGATCTACGACACCGCCGATCAGCGCGCCCTGCTCAAGCGCATCATCAAAGAGCTCGACGCCGACACGGTCGGCTTCACGCCTGGCGGCGTGTCGAACCGCATCTCGAAGCTCAAGAACGAGCTCACCGACATCGACGCCTATGCGCGCAGCGTGAACCTCGACGACCCCAAGGAGTCGGGTTTCGTCGAGATCTTCGGCCGCTACCAGGCCGCGCTGCGCCGGGCGAACGCGCTCGACTTCGACGACATCATCGCCGAGACCGTGCACCTCTTCCGCGCCTTCCCGGATGTCGCGGCCCTCTACCAGCGCCGATTCCGGCACGTGCTCGTCGACGAGTACCAGGACACCAACCACGCGCAGTACGCGCTCATCCGCGAACTCGTGCGGCCCGTCGCGCCCGAGCACGTGCCGGCGGACACGCGCCTGGCCCTCGACCCCTCCGGCGGCATCCCGGGCGCGAGCCTGACGGTGGTCGGCGACTCCGACCAGTCGATCTACGCGTTCCGCGGCGCGGACATCCGCAACATCGTCGAGTTCGAGCGCGACTTCCCCAACTCCGAGGTCATCCTGCTCGAGCAGAACTACCGCTCGACGCAGAACATCCTCGACGCCGCCAACGGCGTCATCGCCAACAACTTCGACCGCAAGGCCAAGAACCTTTTCACGACGGTCGGCGCGGGCGAGCGGATCGTCGGCTACACCGGCTATACGGGCCACGACGAGGCCCAGTTCGTCGCCGACGAGATCGAGGCGCTGCGCGGCAAGGGCACGAGCCTCAACGAGATCGCCGTCTTCGTGCGCACGAACGCGCAGACCAGGCCGCTCGAGGAGATCTTCATCAGATCCGCGATCCCGTACCGCATCCCCGGCGGCACCAAGTTCTACGAGCGCGCCGAGATCAAGGATGCGCTTGCCTACCTCATCCAGGCCGCCAACCCCGATGACGACCTGGCCCTGCGCCGAATCATGAACGTGCCGAAGCGCGGCATAGGGCCTGCGACCGAGGCGGCCCTGCAGGCGCACGCCGATCGCATGGGGATGCCCCTGCGCGAGGCTCTCGCC
>JBAQPI010000339.1:0-18046 GCA_049305635.1 Rhodoglobus sp.
AGCTGTGCCACCGCGCCGATGTGGAGCGGCTCGAGGCGCGACTCTCCCGCTGATCCACGACTTGCTGCGCAAGACCGCGCTCATGCGCGTCGAGCACGACGGCGTGTACGCGGTCGTCGCGTCGCTCGGCGGGGCGTCGCAGCATCCCGTCTGGTACTTCAACATGGTCAAGCACCCCCACGTCGAGATGCAGGACGGGCCGGTCAAACGCGACTACCTGGCCCGCGAGGTGACCGGCGAGGAGCGCCGACTGTGGTTGGAGCGCGCGGTGCAGGCCTACCCGCCGTACGACGACTACCAGGCCAAGACCGAGCGGCAGATTCCCGTCTTCGTGCTGGAGCCCTTCGAGGGGTAGTGACTATGGCCATGCTGGGCACGCTCGACGACCTGTTCCCCGACACTCGACGAGAGCCCGACCGCAGACGGGACTGCTGAGGAGCGCGCGATTAGGGTGCCAGTGAGGTGATCGGGACCACGTTCACGCCGTCGGGCCGACGACCGGCGCTGCCGGTGGCAGTGACCACGATCAGCGCCGCCGGCTGACCTTGCTTCCCGGTGTCGACGCGCTGCGCAAAGTTCAGCAGCCGGGCCGCAGCCTTGTCGACATCGTTCTGGCCCATCTTGATCTCGACCGCGGCCCAGCGGCCGCCGGGCAGTGTGACGATGGCGTCGACCTCGTTGCCGTCCTCGTCGCGCCAGGTGTCGACACGGCCGCCGAGCGGCTGGGCGTAGATGCGGAGGTCGCGGACGACGAGCGCCTCGAAGTGGTACCCGGCGGCTTCGAGATCGTTCAGGAGGTCGTTGATGGAGACCCCGAGGGCGGCGGTGCCGATCGAGGGGTCGACAAAGTAGCGGGTCGCCGTCGTGCGGAGCCGGGACCGCGAGCGCATGTGCGGCTGCCACGCCTTGGAGTTGTCGAGCAACTGCAGCCGCTCGAGCGCGTCGAGGTGACTGTAGATCGTCGCCGGTGCGACCGGCCCGCGCTCGCCCCCGGCATCGGCGGCGATCGTGCGCGTCGCCGGACTCTGGGCGACGAAGCGGCCCAGCGAGGCGAGCACCCGGTTCAATGTGCGGGGGTCGCGCCGCCCGACGAACGACGGGATATCGACCTCGACGACCTGCTTGAGGTAGCCCGACAGCCATCTGCGCGCCGTGGCCTCGTCGGCGTCGAGCAGATCGGGCCACCCGCCGATGACGATACGCTCCATCAGCTCCGGCACCGTCAGGCCGCTGTCCCGGCCCGGTTGTACCTGCCCGTCGAGGAGCGCGGTGAGCGAGACGTCCCCGGTCGAATGGCCGGACTCGAAGAGGCTCATCGGACGCATCCGGAGCGTCCCGAAGCGACCCGCACCGGAGTGCCGACTCACGTCGTCGCGGGGCGTCGCCGAGCCAGTGAGCAGGTACAGCCCGCGCTTGCGCTCGGCCGCGTCGACGGCGCGGCGCACATGGTTCCAGAGCTCGGGGGTCGTCTGCCACTCGTCGAACAGGATCGGCGTCGGCCGGTCGAACAGGTAGTCCGGGTTCAGCTCGATCGACGCCCTGGCGGTGCCGTCCTGATCCATGGCGAACACCGTCGCAGCCACGCGTGAGGCCGTCGCGGTCTTCCCGCTCGCCTTCGGTCCCTCGATGAGCACCGCACCGACTGCCTGCATGAGATCGGCGAGTTCGGCGTCGGCGACGCGGGGGCGGTAGTCGGCCATCGCTCAACCATACACTTCGCGGGCCCAAGAATGAACAGATTGCGGACCTACAACTGAACGGTTTGCGGTCAATGGCATGAACACCCATCGACTCCCCTCAGCTTAAGAATGCGGTCGCCTCGCTTACCGCAGGTTCCCGCCGTACTTTCTTCCTTCTTTGGCATTCGAACTGCCCTATGCAGCGGTCGGCGGGATGAATGCCTCGATGATCTCCCGCCGAGCTCGGTACTCACGGTGACCGAGAGACTCGACCAGCCCCATTCCCACCAGAACGTTCATGTCTCGTGCCGGTGTTCGCCCGCCTGCCCGCGCGTACTGTCTCGCCAAGGACGTGTTCAGCTCCGTGACCTGTTCCGGGGTGAGCACTACATCCTTCTTCATGGCCAAGGCAACATCTCTCTGACGATCCCGGGCCTTGCTGCTCGGCTTCCCTCGGAACGTCTCGTAGACGTAGCTCTCCCAGTGGATGAGAAGGTTCTCATTCCTGACGACGCCGATCTGCTCGCGCAGTTCGTCCACGAAACCACGCAACGCGTAACGAACAAACTCATTCACGTCCCGTTGAGCCGCATCGAGGGCAAGGTAGTAGGCGTGCCTGGTTTTGTTGTAGTGGTCCGAGAGCAAGTTCGTCGCCACCAAAGGAACCACTCCGGACTCGGAGAGAATCTGGACCTCTACAAGCCTGGCAAGTCTGCCATTCCCGTTTCCAAAGGGGTGGATCCACGCGATGTAGAGGTGTGCGAGGATCGCGGTAAGAATTGCGGTAGTGAACTTGGCCTCGGGCCGCTCGGACGCTGTCGCGCCCGAGCGAAGCTCCCGAATCCACTCAACCAGGCGTTGGAGAAGCCCAGGAACCTCCGTCCAATGCGGCGCCTTGTAGCTCCCGGCGGCAACGTCGTGCTCACGCAGCTTGCCCGGGATGACCTCTGGTTTGTCGGGGATACCCTCGAGTACCTGCGCGTTCAGCTTCTCCAGTCGCTCAATCGTGATCGGGAGACGGTCTCCCAACTGGAGCGCGGTATCGATGTCGCGAATCGCGGCGAGGACGTTCTGCACCTCGCGCTCCAGATATGCGCGCGACTCGGTTACGTGTGCTGAACCCTTGTCTACGATGGCCTGAACCTCGTCTGCGGAAAGCGTGTTGCCTTCGATCGCCGTCGTCGCCGCGACCCCTCGGGCCAAGTACACGCTGGCGAGGGAGCTTGCGGCCGCAGGCTTCAGAGGTACGCCAGCGAGATGTTGACACTTACTGAGTCCTTCGCCAAGCATCAGCCAGAGGTCAGCAGGCATCCTCGTGGTGTCGAACTGGAAGGAGATGAAGCTGAAGCGATCGGTCGACATAGCATGACAGTACGGCAGTTGGTGAGAGCAAACTACCCATGTTCGCTAAAGGCTATCTACTTCATCCACTTGGATGGCATTGTGGATGACAGGAACTCTGACAAGACAACGGCCCGATTCTGTGGCAATTTCGGCCTTTCCTGCATGGGGCTTCGCGGACTTGGCGACGCAACGTAGCTACCCGTTCAGCACATCCGTGGCCGAGGAGGACGGCAGGACGTCCTTCCGCTGACCTGACTGCCCAGTTACGTGCTGCCCAGTTACGTGCGATGCTGTCGAACCCTTGCCGCGAGAGTGAAACACGGCGGCAACACGGCGGCTCTAGGCTCGGTGCATGGCTGACCTCTTCGACGGCTATGGCGCCACCGCCACGAAGAGCCCCGGCGCGCCTGCCTGGGACGAGATGTTCGCCTCCCCGGGCACGGCGAGGGACACCTACAAGGACGTGCACGCCGCGCTCGCCCAGATGACCCAGGAGGAACTGCGCGGTCGCACCGACGCCCTCGCGAGCTCGTACCTGGCCCAGGGCGTGACCTTCGACTTCGCCGGCGAGGAGCGCCCGTTCCCGCTCGACGCCGTGCCGCGCGTCATCGACCAGGCCGAGTGGATGGCGGTCGAGGCCGGCATCAAACAGCGCGTCCGCGCGCTCGAGGCCTTCCTCGCCGACATCTACGGGCACCAGAACGCCGTCAAGGACGGGGTGATCCCGGCCCGCCTGATCACGAGCTCGGCGCACTTCCACCGCGAGGCCGCGGGGATCGAGCCGGCCAACGGCGTGCGCATCCAGGTCTCCGGCATCGACCTCATCCGTGATGAGGCCGGCACCTGGCGGGTGCTCGAGGACAACGTGCGCGTGCCCTCCGGGGTCAGCTACGTGATCTCCAACCGTCGGGTGATGGCGCAGACCCTGCCGGAGCTCTTCGTCTCGATGCGCGTGCGACCGGTGGGGGACTACCCGCACAAGCTCCTCGCGGCCCTCCGGGCGAGCGCACCCGGGGGCGTCGAGGATCCCACGGTCGTCGTGCTCACCCCTGGCGTGTTCAACTCCGCCTACTTCGAGCACACCCTGCTCGCGCGGCTCATGGGCGTCGAGCTCGTGGAGGGCCGCGACCTGTTCTGCTCGGGCGGTCGGGTGTGGATGCGCACCACCGCCGGCCCCACGCGCGTCGACGTGATCTATCGCAGGGTCGACGACGAGTTCCTCGATCCGCTGCAGTTCCGCGCGGACTCGATGCTCGGCAGCCCGGGGCTGCTGCTGGCGGCGCGGCTCGGCAATGTGACGATCGCCAACGCGGTCGGCAACGGGGTCGCCGACGACAAGCTGGTCTACACCTACCTGCCCGACCTCATCCGCTACTACCTGAGCGAGGAGCCGAGCCTGCCCAACGTGCAGAGCTGGCGCCTGGAGGACGAGGGCTCGCTCGAGGAGGTGCTCGACCGCCTCGACGAGCTCGTGATCAAGCCGGTCGATGGATCGGGCGGCAAGGGCCTCGTGATCGGTCCTGCGGCCTCCAAGGACGAGCTCGCCGAGCTCAGGAGCCGACTGCTGCGCGACCCGCGCGGCTGGATCGCCCAGCCGGTCGTGCAGCTCTCCACCATCCCGACCCTCGTCGATGCCGGGATGCGCCCGCGGCACGCCGACCTGCGGCCCTTCGCCGTCAATGACGGCAGCGACGTGTGGGTGCTGCCCGGCGGCCTCACCCGGGTGGCGCTGCCCGAGGGCGAGCTCGTCGTCAACAGCTCGCAGGGCGGCGGGTCGAAGGACACCTGGGTCGTCGGCCAGGATCCGCTGCAGGTCGCCCGCCACTCCATCCAGGGCCTCGTCGCCGGCCAGGCCAGCGCGACGCAGGCGATCCCGGTCATCACCGCCGAGATGCAGGTGCACGCGCAAGATCAGGGTCCGCGCGACCGGCCGCTCGGCCACGGCCAGCAGGAGCAGCAATAATGCTGAGCCGCATCGCGGAGTCCCTGTTCTGGATCGGGCGCTACATCGAGCGCTCCGACGGCACCGCGCGCATCCTGGACGTGCACCTCCAGCTGCTGCTCGAGGACCCGTGGATCGAGGAGGACCTCGCCTGCCGTGCCCTGCTGAGCGTCATGGGCAGCGAGGCGCCGGAGGACCAGGTGCTCAGCCGCCAGGACATCCTCTCGATCCTCGCCGTCGATCGCTCCGAGCCCGCCTCGATCGCGTACTCGCTCGGCGCCGCCCGCGAGAACGCGCGCCGGGCACGCGAGATCGTCAGCACCGAGCTGTGGGAATGCCTCAACACCACCAGGGCGCGGATGCCGCGCAAGGTCTCCAGCGACAAGGTGCACGAATTCTTCGCCTGGGTGCGCGAACGCTCGGCCCTGGCCGTCGGCATCATCGAGTCCGCGACGAGCCGGGACGAGGCGTGGCAGTTCTTCACGCTGGGACGCTCCATCGAACGCGCCGACATGACCGCGCGCCTGCTCTCCACCCGCAGCCTCACCGAGGCGAGCGGGCCGTCGTGGACGACGATCCTGCGCTCCTGCGGCGCCTACGAGGCCTACCTGCGCACCTACCGCGGGGTGCCGAGCGCGCGCAACGCCGCCGAGTTCCTGCTGCTCGACCGCCTGTTCCCGCGCAGCATCCTGTTCTCGGTCACGCGCGCGGAGAATTGCATGCGCGAGATCGAACCGCGCAGCGACCGAGTCGGCGTCTCCGACCACGCCCAGCGCCTGCTCGGCCAGATTCGCAGCGAACTCGAGTACCGGCCGATCGCCGAGATCCTCGAGGACCTCCCCCGGCATATGGACAACGTGCAGGCGGCGACGGGCGCGGCATCAGAGGCGATTCGTCAGCGGTACTTCCCGACGAACGCCGCACCGAGCTGGGTGGGGGAGACGAGTTGAACCGCCTGCGCATCAAGCACATGACGGGGTTCCACTACGGCGGCGACGTCATGGCCTCCTACAACGAGGCGCGGATGCTGCCGGTGAGCTCGGACGGCCAGCTCGTGCTGTTCTCCAACCTCGAGATCCTGCCGATCTCGAGCCATCACAGCTACGTGGACTACTGGGGTTCTCGGGTGTCCTCATTCGAGATCCTCACGCCGCATAAGGAGCTCGCCCTCACCGCGACGAGCCTGGTCGAGGTGCGCCCCCGCCCCCACGCCGAGGGCGGCATCGGCTGGGACGCACTCGCGACGGTCGCCGAGGGCGCGACCGACACCGTCGAGCAGCTCAAGCAGACCACCCGCACGAACCCGCCCGACGAGGTCGTGGAGATGGCCAGGACGATCGCCGGCCGGCACGTGGATGCGTGCGCCGCCGCCCTCGCGATCTGCGATGCCGTGGGCGATGCGGTCGAGTACATGCAGGGCGTGACGGGCGTGCACTCCACCGCGCGGGAGGCGTGGATGCATCGCAAGGGGGTGTGCCAGGACATCGCGCACCTGGCATTGGGGGCGCTGCGTTCGGTCGGGATCCCGGCACGCTACGTCTCCGGCTACCTGCACCCCATGCCGGATGCCGCGATCGGCGAGACGATCGCGGGGGAATCGCACGCGTGGGTCGAATGGTTCTGCGGCGACCAGTGGCGCGGCTTCGACCCGACCAACCAGATCGAGATCGGGGACCGCCACGTACTCGTCGGCCGAGGCCGCGACTACAACGATGTGCCGCCGCTGCGCGGGGTCTACGCCGGGCCGTTCGGCTCGACCCTGTTCGTGACGGTGGAGATCACGCGGGAGGCCTAGGTGGTGCGCCGCACCGTGGACTCGATGATCGAGATCTCCTCGGTGGCGAGCTCCCGGTCCTGGCGTGCGGGGAAGCTGACCGTGAGGGCGAAGCGGCGCACCGGGTGGCGCACCAGTCGCATCCCGCGACCGGCGACCAGCCAGACGACCGCGACGACCGCGGCGATGAGCCCGGATGCGGTGCCGGCGAGGAGTGCCATCCGCGGCCCGGCCGCGTTGGCGATCGCCCCCATGAGCGGCGCGCCGATCGGCGTGCCGCCCGCGAAGATCGCCATGTACAGGGCCATCACGCGGCCGCGCACGGCCGGATCGACCGTGGTCTGCACGTAGGCGTTCGCGGTGTTCATCATGGTGGTCGAGGCGGCACCGACCGCGACGAGCACGATGGCGAACACCCAGTAGGCCGGGGCGAGTGCGGCGACGGCACCGACGGCGGCGAATGCGGCGGCGGCGATCGCCACCACGGCGAACCTCGCCCGATCCCGTCTGGCGGCGAGGAGGGCGCCCGCGACGGCACCCGCCGCGATCGAGGATGAGAGCAGGCCGAACCCGGCCGCGCCCTGGCCGAACTCCACGGTCGACATCGTGGAGATGAAGACGGGGAAGTTGAAGCCGAAGGTGCCCACGAGGAACACCATCGCGAGCACCACCACGATGTCGGGACGTGAGCGGACGTAGCGCAGGCCGTCCCGGAACTGGCCGCGGGCGCGCGCGAGCCGCGGCGCAGGCACGAGCGACGAGCGGCGGATCAGCCCGAGCGCCACGAGCACCCCGGCGTAGGAGGCGGCGTTGACCAGGAACACGAGGCCGGTGCCGATCACGGCGATGAGCACGCCGGCCACGGCCGGACCGATGAGCCGGGCGGTCTGGAACGACGTGGCGTTGAGGGCGACCGCGTTGGCGATGTCCGCGTCGTCGACCAGTTCGGTGACGAAGGTCTGGCGCACGGGGGTGTCGATCGCGGTGACGATCCCGAGGGCGAGCGCGAAGGCGTAGACGTGCCACAGCTCGGCGACACCGGCGGTGACGAGCAGTCCGAGACCGAGCGCGAGCACCAGTTGCAGGGCCTGCGTCCAGGCGAGCAGGCGCTTGCGGTCGAGGCGATCGGCGAGCACGCCCGCGAGCGGCATGAGCGCGAGCAAGGGTCCGAACTGCAGGGCCATCGTGATGCCGACCGCCACGGCGTCATGCTCGGTGAGCTCGGTGAGCACGAACCAGTCCTGGGCAGTGCGCTGCATCCACGCGCCTGTGTTGGACACGATCGCCCCCGCGAACCAGAGCCGGTAGTTCGCCACGCGCAGGCTGCGGAACATCGCGCTCACGAGTCGGCGAGCCTCCGGAGGATCGGCGCGGCGACCTCGAGTGCCGCGCGCTCGGCGTCGTCGAGGGTCGCCACCTGGCGGGAGAACCAGGCGGCGCGCCGGCGCTTGATCTCCTGGGCGAGGGCGGCGCCGGCACCGGTGGCCTCGATGAGCACCTTGCGTCCATCATCCGCCGATCCGCTGCGTGCGACCAGACCGGCCTCGACGAGTCCGTTGACGGTGCGGTTCATCGAGGGCGGCGTCACCCGCTCGCGTTCGGCGAGGGCCGTCAGCGTCATCGGCCCCTCCTTCCAGAGCACGAACAGCGCGGAGAGCTGGCTGTCGCTGACATCACCGGGGGCGCGCTCGAGCCGCAGCCGCCGCCCCAGGCGCAGCACGGCCATCCTCAGCTCGTCGGTCGTCTCCATGAGATCTCTTAGCCTAGCAAATTAGCTTTGCTAAGCACATGCGACGGGTAGACTGGCGACGGCGAGGAGGCCCCGTGGCGAAGACCGTGACCCGCACCGAGCACAGCTACATCGACGCGCATGGTGTGACCATCCACTACTACGTGTGGGAGGCCACGAAGCCGAAGGCGGTGTTCCAGCTCACCCACGGGCTCGGCGAGCACGCCCTTCGCTATGAGCGACTCGCGCAGGAGCTCGTCGCCGCGGGCTACAGCGTGTGGGCCGACGATCATCGCGGCCACGGCGCGACCGGCATGCAGCAGTATGCAGGCGACACGACCAGGCTCGGTCGCCTCGGCCCGGGTGGGCTTCGCGCGACGGTGGATGACGTGCGCCACTTCACCGCCATCATCCGCGAGCAGAACCCCGGTGTGCCCGTCGTGCTGTTCGGCCAGTCCTGGGGCTCGCTCATGGCCCAGAAGGTCATCGATAGCAACGCCGGCGACTACGACGGCGTCGTGCTCGCCGGCACGGCCTACCGCACGTTGCGCCACATGAACAGCGGCGACCTCAGCAGACGTCATCGGCAGCCCGGCGGCACCGGATACGAGTGGCTCAGCCGCGATCCTGCGGTCGCCGACGCGTTCGTCGCCGACCCGCTCACCTTCTACGCGGACGTGCCCAAGCTCTTCGGCATCCCCGACGGGCTTCGCCTGCTCGGGCGGCCCACGAAGACGATGGAGAAGAACCTGCCGATCTTGCTGCTCGCCGGCAGCGAGGACCCCCTCGGCGGGGAGACGAGCGTGGCGAAGCTGGCGAACGCCTACGTGCGTCGCTCCAAGCTCACCGACGTGCAGGCGATCGTCTACCCCGAGGCACGCCACGAGGTGTTCAACGAGACCAACCGTGACGAGGTGGTCGCCGACCTGATCGCCTGGCTGGATGCCCGCTTCGCCTGAACGGCATCCCCCGCGAGGTTAGGCTTACCGCTATGCACGGCGAGTTCAAAGTACCGGGCGGCAAGCTCGTCGTCGTCGACCTCGAGGTGGTCGACGGCCGCATCGCCGACTTCCAGCTCGCGGGCGACTTCTTTCTCGAGCCCGACCGCGCGCTCGGCGACATCAACCGGGCCGTCGACGGTCTCCCCGCCGACTTCGAGGCGGCCAAGATCGCCTTCGCGATCCAGCGGGCGCTGCCGCCGGAGGCTTTGCTGCTCGGTTTCTCCCCCGAGTCCATCGCGACCGCGATCCGCCGTGCCCTGCAGGATGCCACGAGCTGGCGCGACTACGAGTGGCAGCTCATCCAGGGTCCCGCCGTGGAGCCCGTGATGCAGATGGCCATCGACCAGGTGCTCGCCGAGGAGGTCGGCGAGGGGCGCCGGAAGCCGACCCTGCGCATCTGGGAGTGGGAGAAGCCCGCCGTCGTGATCGGCAGCTTCCAGTCCGTCAAGAACGAGGTCGACCTCGAGAACGCCGCCAAGCACGGCTTCGACATCGTCCGCCGCATCTCCGGCGGCGGCGCGATGTTCATGGAGGCCGGGTCCGTGGTCACCTACTCGATCTACGCGCCGACCGAGCTCGTGCAGGGCATGAGCTTCGCCGACTCCTACGCGTTCCTGGACGAGTGGGTCATCGTCGCACTCAAGTCGCTCGGCGTCGAGGCGAGCTACGTGCCCCTCAACGACATCGCGAGCCCCTCGGGCAAGATCGGTGGTGCCGCGCAGAAGCGCCTCGGCTCGGGTGCGGTGCTGCACCACGTCACCATGAGTTACGACATGGACGGCGACCGGATGGTCGAGGTGCTGCGCATCGGCAGGGAGAAGATGAGCGACAAGGGCACGAAGAGCGCCAACAAGCGCGTCGACCCGCTGCGCAGTCAGACCGGCCTGCCGCGCGAGGAGATCATCGCGCGCATGATCGGCACCTTCCGCGACCTGCACGGTCTCGCCTCCAGCGCTATCACGGACGAGGAGTTCGCGAAGGCCCGCAGGCTCGTCGCGGAGAAGTTCGGCACGGACGAGTGGCTGTACCGCGTGCCGTGAGGCGCGGCGCCCGCGGCGCTGTGCTGTCGATCGTGCTCGCCGCGCTCGTGGTGGGGGGCGTCATGCTGTCCGCCGTCGTCGGGCAGCTCGCGATCGCGCCGACCGAGGTGATCGGTTCGATCGTGCGGGGGCTCGGCATCCCCAACGACTGGGCACCGGTCGAGCGCGTGACCGAGTCGGCGCTGTGGGCGGTGCGCTTCCCGCGCATCGCGATGGCGCTCGCCGTCGGTGCCGCGCTCGCTGTGGCGGGCGCCGTCATGCAGGCGATCTTCGGCAACCCGCTCGCCGAACCGGGCGTGGTGGGCGTCTCCTCCGGCAGCGCGCTCGGGGCCTCCATCGCGATCGTGCTCGGTGTCACCTCCCTCGGCAGCGGCACGATCGCCGTGTTCGCCTTCCTCGGCGGTCTCGGCGCGACCCTCCTCGTCTACGCGGTCGCGCGTGCCAACGGGCGCACCGAGGTCGTGACACTCCTGCTGACCGGCATCGCGGTCAACGCCTTCGCGGGGGCCGGGCTTGCCTTCCTGCTGTTCGTCGCCGACTCGGGCGGGCGGGAGCAGATCGTGTTCTGGCAGCTCGGCTCCCTCAACGGATCACGCTGGGCCGAGACCGGCATCGTCGCCTTCGTCGCGGTGGTCGGCTCGGTCGTCGCCGTGCTGCTGGGTCGGCGCTACGACATCCTCGCCCTCGGGGAGCGCAACGCCCGCCACCTCGGAGTCAACGTCGAGGGGCTGCGGATCGGGTCGATCGTGCTCGTGGCCCTGCTCACGGGGGCGGCGGTCGCGTTCTGCGGCATCATCGCCTTCGTCGGGCTCGTCGTGCCGCATGCCGTTCGCATGCTGCTCGGCCCCTCGCACCGACAGCTCATCGTCGCGAGTGCGTTCGGCGGCGGGGCTCTGCTGCTGTTCGCCGACCTGCTCGCGCGCTCCGTCGTGGTCGGCGCGGACCTGCCGATCGGCCTGCTCACCTCGCTCATCGGCGGCCCCTTCTTCTTCGTGCTGCTGTACCGCCAGCGCCGGCGCAGCGGGGGCTGGGCGTGATCCGCGCGGCCGGCATCGGCGTCGAGCTCGACGGCAGCACCGTGCTGGACGGCGTGAGCCTGGATGTGGTGCCGGGCGAGGTGCTCGCCCTGGTCGGCCCGAACGGGGCGGGCAAGTCCACCCTGCTCGGGGTGCTCAGCGGCGAACGGCGACCGTCGCGCGGCACGGTCACGATCGATGGGCGGGAGGCGGGAGGCATCCGCCACCCGGAGCTCGCGCGCCTGCGCAGCGTGCTCACGCAGGAGAACGCCGTGAGCTTCCCCTTCCTCGTCTCCGAGGTCGTCGCCATGGGCCGCAGCCCGTGGGCGCGCACCGTCGAGGGCCGTGACGACGTGCGCCTGGTGCGCGAGGCGATGGATGCCACGGACATCGCGCACCTCGCCCGCCGCCGCTACACCGCGCTCTCCGGCGGGGAGAAGGCGCGCGTCTCGCTCGCCCGCGTGCTGGCCCAGCGGACGCCGATCGTGTTCCTCGACGAGCCGACGGCATCCCTCGACCTCCGCCACCAGGAGGGCGTCATGCGCATCGCGCGCGGGCTCGCCGCCGAGGGCCGCTCCGTCGTCGTCGTGCTGCACGACCTGAGCCTCGCGAGCGCCTACGGCGACCGGCTCGCCCTCATCTCCGCCGGCCGGCTGGAGGCGCTCGGTACCCCGGCCGAGGTGCTCACCGAGGAGCGCGTCGAGCGGGTCTACGGGCTCCGGGTCGAGCTCCACCTCGTCGCCGGGCGCCCGGTGGTCGTCCCGGTGCGCTGACGTACACTAGCCGGGTGGAGAGCTGGCTGATCGTGGTACTGATCGTCGCCGGGCTCATCCTCGTCTTCTACGTCGCCCAGCACTTCGGCTGGATCGACCTCAGCAACAAGAGCAAGTCCTCGGGCAACTCCGGGGCCATGGGCATCGGCGACGAGGTCTTCCACCCGACCCGCCACGAGGCTCAGATCGAGCTGGATCGCCAGACCGTGCTCCCCGCGCCTGCACCGTTGCCCGGCGACGGCGACAAGGGAGTCTACGCGGGTCAGGTGCGCATCGATCTGACCGCGCGCGGCCGGCATGCCGCGGACGGCGAGGCCTAGCGGCGCGACGTCGCGCGCCGGCGGCAGTCTCCGCGAGCGTCGGCTACCGCGGCGTGGGCGGCGCCGGATGCACGGTCTCGGCGACATCGGGGGCGACGAGCGCACCCGCGATCGCGGCCTCCTCCTGCGCGGCGCGATCCGCGGCGGTGTTCTCCTGCAACGCTGAGCCGTGGCGCAGCGGAGCTGCCTTGAGGAAGAAGCTCAGCACGAATGCGAGCAGCACGACGCCGAGCGCGATCCAGTAGATCGTGATCGACGCGTTCGCGAAGCCCTCGAGGAACGGCGCAGTCAGTCGGGGGTCGGCACCGTTCAGGAAGGAGGTGTCGCCTTGCAGCGCTCCGCCGAGATCGCCGTTCGCCTGCTGTTGGTAGAGCGCGATGATCTCGGCATTGGCCGGGTCGGCGAGGACCTTCGGATCGGCCAGGGCCTCCCGGACGCCGTCCTTGATCGCGGGGAGCTTGAAGGCGGAGACGATGAGCTCCGGTATGCGGGCGAAGAGCACCGAGAGCAGGATCGCCGTGCCGAGCGTGCCGCCGATCTGTCGGAAGAAGGTCGACGCGCTCGTGGCGACGCCGATCTCCCGCGGACCGACGGAGTTCTGACTGGCGATCGTGAGGGTCTGCATGAGCTGGCCGAGCCCGAGGCCGATGAACAGCATCCCGATCATGACGAGCCCGAGGGGCTTGTCCGCTGTCGCGAAGGTCAGCACGAAGAAGCCGACCGCGAGCACACCGGTGCCGATCTTCGGGAACACGTTGTACCGGCCGGTGCGCGCGATGATCTGGCCGCTCGTGATGGAGGCGATCATGAGGCCGACGATCATCGGGAGCATGAGGAAGCCGCTCTCGGTGGGCGTCGCACCCTTGACGAGTTGCAGGTACAGCGGGATGGTCATCATGGCGCCGAACATGCCGAAGCCCACGAGCACGCCGAGCACGGTGGCCATCGAGAACGTCGGATGCTTGAACAGCCTCAAGGGGATGAGCGCGTCGTCGCCCATGAGTCGTTCCGAGAGGATGAACGCGGCGATGCCGAGCGCGCCGACGACGTAGCAGGCGATCGCGGCCGGCGAGCCCCAGCCCCACGTGCGGCCATTCTCGGCGACGAGCAGCAGGGGCACGAGGCCGAGAATGACCGTCGTGGCGCCCCACCAGTCGATCCGCGCGTTGCGTCGCGTGTGCGGGACGTGCAGGAACCGCAGCACCATGGCGAGCGCCACGAGGCCGATCGGCAGATTCATGAGGAAGACCCAACGCCAGCCCGTGATGAACAGGATCTCCGGGGCCCCTGCGAGCAGTCCCCCGATGAGCGGTCCGATGACGCTCGAGATGCCGAACACGGCGAGGAAGTAGCCCTGGTACTTCGCGCGCTCGCGCGGCGCGAGGATGTCCCCCATGATCGCGAGCGGCAAGGCCATGAGGCCGCCGCCACCCAGGCCCTGGAGCGCGCGGAACGCCGCGAGCTGGTTCATGTCCTGCGCGAAGCCGGCGGCGAACGAGCCGACGATGAAGGCCGAGATGGCGACGATGAACAGCGGCCGGCGGCCGAAGATGTCGCTGAGCTTGCCGTAGATGGGCGTCGAGATCGTCGAGAAGATCAGGTACGCCGTCGTGATGCTCGCCTGCTGGCTCAAGCCGTCGAGGTCGTCGGAGATCGTCCGGATCGAGGTGCCCACGATCGTCTGGTTGAGCGAGGAGAGGAACATGCCCGCCATGAGGCCGACGATCACCAGAAGGATCTGGCGGTGCGTCATGACGCCGCCGGCCTCCGCGATCTCGCGGGCCTGTCGCTGACCCCTGGACTCGACTCGTGTCATCGATCGCCTTCTCGTCATGGGAGCACCGTGGATGCCGCAGCGCAGAAATTTGCGGACAGTGCAAAGTTACACCCACCGCAGCCCTGCGGCAAACCCGCCGTCCTTCCCTAGGATCGGAGTCATGTCCGAGTTGCGACCGAGGAACCGGCCGAGCCGCGAGGTGCGCCGCCGCCGCACGATCGTGATCGCCTCTGTCATCGCCGCGGCGCTCGTGATCGGCACCCTCGTGACGGTCCTCGTGTTGACCCCCGAGGCTGAGGATGCCGCGATGCCGACTCCATCCAACGCTCCGTCGAAGACCGCGACGCCCACGCCCACCCCCACGCCGACCCCCACCCCCACCCCGACCTTCGACAAGGCCGCGCAGTCGATCGACGACCCGAACAGCAACTGGGTCGTCGTCAACAAGCTGAGGCCGCTCAATCCTGCCCAGTACGAGCCCGAGCTCGTCTATGTCGACGTGCCGTACGTCTACGAGCCGTACATGCGGCCGGAGGCCGCGGGCGCGCTCATCGGCATGTTCGCGGCGTTCACGGCCGAGACCGGACTGCAGATGCAGTCGCAGAGCGCGTATCGCAGCTACTGGAGTCAGGAGAGCATCTACGCCGGCTGGGTCGCGCAGCTGGGGCAGGAGCAGGCCGATCTCGAGAGCGCGCGGCCCGGGCACAGCGAGCACCAGACCGGACTCACGATGGACGTCAGCGCGGTGCCCAACGTGTGCGCCCTCGAGGCGTGTTTCGGCGACACCGCGCAGGGTCAGTGGCTCGCCGCGAACGGCTGGAAGTACGGCTTCATCGTGCGCTACCCGCAGGGCAAGACCGAGATAACCGGGTACATCTGGGAGCCCTGGCACATGCGTTACGTCGGCGTCGAGCTGGCCACCGAGATGCACGACACGGGCATCACGACGCTGGAAGAGTTCTTCGGGCTGCCCGCGGCGCCGACCTACGGCTGACGGCGGCCTCGCTCGATCACCGGACGAGCGCTGCCGCCATCTGCTCGACGGCTCGATCGAGCACGGGTCGCGGGGTCGCGAAGATCATGCGCACGAAGCCGCGGCCCGGCTCGCCGCAGGCGGCGCCATCGGTGAGCGCGACGCCGGCGCGTTCGCGGAAGAAATCGGCGGGCGCCCCGTCGATGCCGAGCTCCCGGCAGTCGAGCCAGCCGATGTAGGTGCCCTCCGGCTGGCGGTAGCGGATGCCCGGGATGTGCTCGGCGAGCAGCTCGCCCAGGCGGCGGCGGTTGTCGTCGAGGTATCCCACGACGTGCTCGAGCCACGGCATCCCCGAGCTGAAGGCCGCCGTGTTGGCGATGACGCCGAGGGTGCTCGCCCCGTGGCTGGCCATCATGCCGATCCGCTCCCAGACGGCGGCATCCGCGTCGTTGCTGACGATGAACTGCGCGCACTTGAGGCCGGGCAGGTTCCAGGCCTTCGAGGCGGAGGTCGCGGTGACGGTGTGGCCGGCCGCCGTGTCGGAGACCGAGGCGTACGGCACATGACGGCCCGGCGCGTAGACGAGCGGGGCGTGGATCTCGTCCGAGAACACGCGGCCACCATGGCGATCGACGATCTGGGCGATCGCCTGCAGCTCGTCGCGCGTGAACACGCGTCCCACCGGGTTGTACGGGTTGCACAGGATGAGCAGCCCGCCGCCCGCCGTGAAGGCGCGGTCGATCCCCTCGAGATCCATGACGTAGCGACCGCCATCGACGATCATCGGCACCTCGATCACCTCGCGTCCGAGCGTCGGCGGCACCGAGAGGAAGGGCATATAGGCGGGAGTCGGGAGGATGACCGGCGCGCCCGGCTTCGAGTAGTGCTCGATCGCGACCTCGAGACCCTTGATGACGTCGGCGATCGGGTGCACCCGGTCGGCGGGCACCTGCCATCCCGTGCTCGAGGCGAGCCATTCGGCGCTCGCGGCCGACATCGAGTCGGCGATCGCGGGCGGCAGGTAGCCGAAAGTCCCGGTATCGACGGCGGAGTGCAGCGCCTGCACGATGGCGGGTGCCGTGCCGAAATCCATCTCGGCGACGAACGCGCCGATGGCGTCAGGGAACATCGACCACTTCACGCTGCCCGATGCGCGCAGTTGCTCGATCGTGATGGCGTCGAACTCGTCGGCGTGATGCATCTGGTGACCTCCTGGCCTTCCGGTCGCCTAGTCGGCGAGTGCTCGGTCTACGATCGCCTTGGCCTCCGCCTGCACGCGGGCGAGGTGCTCCGGCCCCCGGAACGACTCGGCGTAGATCTTGTAGACGTCCTCGGTGCCGCTCGGGCGCGCCGCGAACCACGCATGATCGGTCGTGACCTTCACGCCGCCGATCGCGGCGCCGTTGCCCGGGGCGGTCGAGAGCTTGGCGGTGATCGGGTCGCCGGCGAGTTCGGTGGCCGTGATCGCGGCGCCGTCGAGCCGGCCGAGGCGAGCCTTCTGCTCCTTCGATGCCGCGGCATCCACTCGCTCGTAGACGGGCTCGCCGAACTCGGCGACGAGCTCCGCGTACAGCTGTGACGGGGTGCGACCGGTCACCGCCGTGATCTCGCTCGCGAGCAGCGCGAGCAGGATGCCGTCCTTGTCGGTCGTCCATGTCGAGCCGTCGAGGCACAGGAAGCTCGCCCCCGCGCTCTCCTCCCCGCCGAACGCGACCGAGCCGTCGACGAGGCCCGGCACGAACCACTTGAACCCGACCGGCACCTCCCACAGGCGACGGCCGAGCGAGGCGGCGACCCGGTCGATCATCGTGCTCGAGACGAGGGTCTTGCCGATCGCGGCATCCGCGCGCCATCGTGGACGGTGCGTATAGAGGTAGCGGATCGCGACCGCGAGATAGTGGTTCGGGTTCATGAGGCCGCCGTCGGGCGTGACGATGCCGTGCCGGTCGGCGTCGGCGTCGTTGCCCGTGAGGATGTCGTAGTCGTGCCGCCTGGCCACGACCGAGGCCATCGCGGACGGCGATGAGGGGTCCATGCGGATCTTCCCGTCCCAGTCCAAGGTCATGAAGCCCCATGCGGGGTCCACCTCGGGATTGACCACGGTCAGATCGAGGCCGTAGCGCTCGGCGATCGCCTCCCAGTAGTGCACGCTCGCGCCGCCGAGCGGGTCGGCGCCGATGCGCAGGCCGGAGCGTGCGATCGCCTCGACGTCGATGATCTTGGCGAGGTCCTCGACGTAGGCGCCGCGGAAATCGTAGGTTTCCACGGCACTCGGCTCGCCGCGTTTGACGTCGCGATTGCCGCCCGCGATGAGCTCGTTGGCCCGGTCGGCGATCCACGTCGTCGCGTCGCTGTCGGCCGGCCCGCCGTGCGGCGGGTTGTACTTGAACCCGCCGTCGCGCGGCGGATTGTGGCTCGGCGTGATGACGATGCCGTCACTGACATCGTCATGGCCGGCAGCGTTATACACGATGATCGCGCGGCTCAGTGCGGGCGTCGGCACCCAGTCGTCGAACTCGTCCACGAGCACGCGCACGCCGTTGGCGACGAGCACCTCGAGCGCGGTCGTCTCGGCCGGGCGGGAGAGCGCGTGCGTGTCCTTGCCAATGAACAGCGGCCCCGTGGTGCCCTGCTCGGTGCGGTAGTCCACGATCGCCTGGGTGATCGCAGCGATGTGC
>JBAQPI010000340.1:0-6894 GCA_049305635.1 Rhodoglobus sp.
ATCATCATCAACGCGGAGAAGGTCGCCCTCACCGGCGCCAAGCTCGCGCAGAAGAAGGCGTACCGGCACTCGGGCTACCCGGGCGGCCTGACGGCCACCACCTACGCCGAGATGCTCGAGAAGCACCCGACGCGCGCCGTGGAGAAGGCGGTGCGCGGCATGCTCCCCAAGAACTCGATCGGCCGGGCGCAGCTGGCCAAGCTCAAGGTCTATGCGGGTGCCGAACACCCGCACGCCGCGCAGCAGCCCAAGCCGTACACCCTCTCCCAGGTCGCCCAGTAGCGGCCCGCTTATACCTAAGGACTGAAACCAGTGGCCAAGATCGAAGACTCCATCGACGAGGGCGTGCTCGAGACCTACTCGACCGAGACCCCCGCGGACTCCGCCCCCAAGGCGCCCCGCGCCGTGCTCAACGTGCCCGGCTCCGCCGTCGGCCGCCGCAAGGAGGCGATCGCGCGCGTGCGCATCGTGCCCGGCTCCGGCTCCGCCGTCGTGAACGGACGCGACCTTGCCGAGTACTTCCCCAACAAGCTGCACCAGCAGCTCATCAACGACCCGTTCAAGGTGCTCGACCTCCTCGGCTCGTACGACGTGACGGCGAAGATCACCGGTGGCGGCCCCTCGGGCCAGGCCGGTGCCCTGCGTCTCGCGATCGCCCGCGCCCTCAACGAGATCGACCGGGAGAACAACCGCCCGGCACTCAAGAAGGCGGGCTTCCTCACCCGGGACGCGCGCGTCATCGAGCGCAAGAAGGCCGGTCTGAAGAAGGCGCGCAAGGCCTCGCAGTTCTCGAAGCGCTGATCCGACCGGGTAGACGGTGCCTCGTCTCTTCGGAACGGATGGCGTTCGCGGCCTGGCCAACGGCGAGCTGACGGTCGAGCTGTCCCTGGGCCTCGCCCAGGCGGCCGCGGTCGTGCTCGGGAAGGGGCGCGTCGCCGACGGTCGCCGCGCCTCCGGCCGCAGGCCGCTCGCCGTCATCGGCCGGGACCCGCGGATCTCCGGGGAGTTCATCGCCGCAGCGGTCGCGTCCGGCCTGGCGAGTTCCGGCGTCGACGTCTACGACGCCGGTGTGGTGCCGACGCCCGCGCTCGCCTTCCTCGTCGGCGACGCCAAGGCAGACCTCGGCGTGATGATCTCCGCGTCGCACAATCCGGCGCCCGACAACGGCATCAAGTTCTTCGCGACCGGGGGCACCAAGCTGCCCGACGAGGTCGAGGACCGCATCGAGGCGGCGCTCGGCGAGCCCAAGCTCGCGCCCAAGGGCGGCGATGTGGGCCGCATCCGCCGTTTCTCCGATGCCGAGGACCGGTATGTCGTGCACCTGCTCGGCACGCTCCCGAACCGCCTCGACGGCATCCACGTCGTGCTCGACTGCGCGAACGGCGCCGCCGCGGGCGTCTCCCCTCAGGTCTTCACGGACGCCGGCGCGCGGGTGACCGTGATCGCGGCCGATCCCGACGGCGTCAACATCAACGACGGTGTCGGATCGACGCACCTCGACCACCTCACGGCCGCGGTCCTGGCGGCGGACGCCGACCTCGGCATCGCCCACGACGGCGACGCCGACCGCTGCCTCGCGGTGGACGCGAAGGGCAACATCGTCGACGGCGACCAGATCATGGCGATCCTCGCGGTCTCGATGGCCGAGCGGGGCGCCCTCGCCGACAACACGCTCGTCGCGACCGTCATGAGCAACCTCGGCCTGCACCGCGCGATGGCCGACCACGGCATCACGGTCGTGGAGACCGCGGTCGGCGACCGCTACGTGCTCGAGGCGCTCGCCGAACGCGGCCTCTCGCTCGGCGGGGAGCAGTCGGGGCACGTCATCATGACCCGGTATGCGACGACGGGCGACGGCATCCTCACCGGCCTGCACCTGGTGGCCGAGATGGCGCGCACCGGTCGCAGTCTCGCCGAACTCGCGAGCGTCATGACGGTCTACCCGCAAGTGCTCGTGAACGTCCGGGATGTCGTCCACCGCGATCTCGCCACCGACGAGGGTGTCGCGGCGGCCGTGGCCGGCGCGCGCGAACGTCTCGGCGACACGGGCCGCGTGCTCCTGCGCCCTTCGGGCACTGAGCCGATGGTCCGCGTCATGGTCGAGGCCGAACGGCAGGACGTCGCCGAGCAGATCGCAGGCGAGCTCGCGGGGGTAGTGCGGGAGCGGCTCGCGCACCGCTAGTCTGTCGCCGTGATCGCGCGACTGCTGCCGCCGGCGATCCTCGGCGTCTTCGTGGGCGGCGTGCTCGGCTCCTTCTTCACGGGCGGGGACTGGATCTACACGATCGTGTGGTCCTGCGCCATTCCGGCGTTCATCCTCAGCGGGCTGCTGCTGTCGGGACGGCGGCTCGCCGGCCGCACCGGCGGCATCGCCATCGCGCGTGTCGAGTCCGTTCAGCGCAGCGGCGCGTCGACGCCTGTCGACCAGGAACTCGAGCTTCGGCTCGTCGTGCTGCCCGAGCGGGGCAAGGCCTTTACGACCTCCACGCGACTGCGCGTGACGACCGAGGAACTGCGCGACTACGTCGCGGGCGCGGTGCTCGTGGTGCAACGCCTCGCCGGCGATCGGCCGGATGTCACGGTGGTCCGCGCCCCGGCGCCCGAGGCGCAGGCGCTCGCGGAACGAGCCAGGCTCGACCCCTCCATCATCCCGGTCTCGTCGGCGGCGCCGGCGTGGGAGACCGCGACCACCACACAGCCGGGCACCGCGCGACCGGTCACGGGCGGCCGCAGATTCGGCCTCGCCGTGAGCCTCGTGATCACCGCCGTCGTGGCGGCTCTCGTGCTGCTGCCGGCGTGGGGTTCGATCGGCCGGGCATTCACCGATCTCGTGACCTGGGACCTCGACGGCGGCAACATGGTCACCGGCGACTACCAGCAGCTCGCGATCGACCAGATCGCCGCGGTCGCGGGCGGCTACGACTTCACGAGCGCCAACTTCTACCCGGACTACGTGATCGTCGGCGGCCTCACCTCACCGGGCGCGAGCACGACCGACAGCTATCAGTGGCGGTACGGGCGGGCCTTCCGCGACGGTCCGGAGCTCATCCAGCCCTCCGATCTCGCTGCCGAGCTCTTCGACGCGAGCGAGCTCGACTTCTCGGTGATCGGGGAGGTCGTCCAGGATGCGCTCGGCCGCTCCAGGCTGGACGGCATCGACTCCGTGTACGCCTTCGTCCACCGCGACGGAGCCGAGGGGCTCCCCGTCATCATGGTCTCGATCAGCGCCGCCTACGGGAACGTGAACCTGACCTACGGTTTCGACGGCAGGCTCATCCGCGAGAGTTAGATCTACTCGATGACCGCCACTTCCTTCCAGAAGGCCACGTGGCGCTGTGATCTCACCGCATCCTCGAGCGCTCGGCGCAGACTCTCCCGGGCGGGCTCGTCTTCGGCGGCCCGAGCTCGTCGACATCCCCGGCGGGCTCGATCACCAGAGGAAGTCAGGTCTTGCGGATCAGCACGCTCGAGACCGCATGGTCCGGTCCCTTGCGCAGCACCAGGGACGCTCGAGCGCGGGTCGGCAGGATGTTCTGCACCAGGTTCGGCTCGTTGATGCTGCCCCAGATCTCCCGGGCCCGCGCTCGCGCCCCCTCCTCGGTGAGGTCGGCGAAGCGGTGGAAGAAGGACTTCGGGTTTGCGAAGGCGCCGCGCTGCAGACGCAGGAAGCGCTCCTCGTACCAGCGGGCGATGTCGCTCGTGCGGGCATCCACGTAGATGGTGAAGTCGAAGAGGTCGCTCACCGCGAGGCTGTGGCCCGGCGCGGCCGGTTGCAGCACGTTGAGCCCCTCGACGATGAGCACGTCGGGGGCGTTCACGACGATCTCGGCCCGGGGCATGATGTCGTAGGCGAGGTGCGAGTAGAACGGCGCCCGCACCTCGGCTGCGCCGCTCTTGACCTTGCTCACGAAACGCAGCAGGGCGCGGCGATCGTAGGACTCCGGGAAGCCCTTGCGCTCCATGAGCCCACGGCGCTGCAACTCGGCGTTCGGCAGCAGGAAGCCGTCGGTCGTCACGAGCTCCACACGCGGGGTGCCGTCCCAGCGGCGCAGCAGCTCACGCAGCAGGCGCGCGATGGTCGACTTGCCGACCGCGACCGAGCCCGCGACTCCGATCACGAAGGGAGTGACGGTGCCCTTCGCGCCGAGGAAGGCGGAGGTCGCCGCGTGCAGGCGCTGCGCGCCCTCGACGTAGAGGTTCAGCAGCCTGCTCAGCGGCACGTAGACCTCCTCGACCTCGGTGAGGTCGAGCTCGTCGCCGAGCCCCCGCAGTTCGACGATCTCCGCCGGGCTGAGCGGCGCGGTCATTGTGGGGGCGAGCGCCGTCCAATCCGCCCGGTCGAGCTCAAGAAACGGCGAGACGTGCCCGTTCGGCGTTCCCGTCTCAGACATCCCATCCAGCCTAGGGCAACTAGAATCGGTCCCCATGTGCGGAATCGTGGGCTACGTCGGGGATGACAAGAGCATCGCCGTGCTCCTCGGGGGACTCAAGCGGCTCGAGTACCGGGGCTACGACTCCGCGGGCGTCGCCGTGCTGGGGGCCGACGGCGCGCTCCAGAGCTGCAAGCGCGCCGGCAGACTGCAGGTGCTCGTCGACGAGCTGGCGGCGCATCCGATCTCGGACGGCGGCACGGGCATCGGGCACACTCGCTGGGCGACGCACGGCGGGCCGACCGATCGGAACGCGCATCCCCACCTCGGCGACGACGGCAGGCTCGCGCTCATCCACAACGGCATCATCGAGAACTTCGCCGAGCTGAAGCAGGAGCTCCTCGCCGCGGGCGAGCACTTCGAGAGCGAGACCGACACCGAGGTGGCGGCCCTGCTGGTCGGCCGCGAGTACCGCGCGTGCGGGGACCTCACGGAGGCGCTGCGGCGCGTCGTCGCCCGCCTCGAGGGAGCGTTCACCCTCCTCGTGATGCACCAGGAGCAGCCAGGCGTCGTCGTCGGCGCCCGCCGCAACTCGCCGCTGGTGATCGGGCTCGGCGACGGCGAGAACTTCCTCGGCTCGGACGTGGCCGCCTTCGTGGAGTTCACGAAGCGCGCCGTCGCGATCGGCCAGGACCAGATCGTCACGATCCGCCCCGACTCGGTCGTCGTGACCGATTTCGACGGCGAGCCCGTGGAGACCGACGAGTTCGAGGTCGCCTGGGATGCCTCGGCGAGCGAGAAGGGCGGCTGGTCGAGCTTCATGAAGAAGGAGATCAGCGAGGAGCCGGACGCGGTCGCGAACACCATCCGCGGTCGCGTGCACGAGGGTGTCGTGGACCTCACCGAACTGGAGCCCTTCGGCGACGAGGTGCTGCGCGACATCGACCGCATCGTGGTGATCGCCTGCGGCACGGCGGCCTACGCCGGCCTGCTCGGCAAGTACGCGATCGAGCAGTGGGCGCGGGTGCCCGTGGAGGTGGAGCTCTCGCACGAGTTCCGGTACCGCAACCCGATCCTGAGCGATCGCACCCTCGTGATCTCGATCAGCCAGTCCGGCGAGACCATGGACACCCTCATGGCGGTCAACCACGCACGCGAGGCCGGGGCACGCCTGCTGTCGGTGTGCAACACGCACGGCGCCTCGATCCCGCGCGCCTCCGAAGCCGTGATCTACACGCATGCGGGCCCCGAGGTCGCCGTCGCCTCCACCAAGGCGTTCCTCGCCCAGGTCACCGCGCTCTACCTCTTCGGCCTGCATCTGGGTCGCGTGCGGGGCGCCCTGGACGCGGATGCCGCGGCCGAGGCCGTCGCCGAGCTGCAGGCCATCCCCGCCAAGATCGCCGAGGTGCTGCCTGCCGCGGCCGAGATCGCGCAGCTCGCCCACTGGATGACGGAGGTGAAGTCGGTCATCTTCCTCGGCCGGCACGTCGGCTACCCGATCGCCCTCGAGGGCGCCCTCAAGCTCAAGGAGCTCGCGTACATCCACGCCGAGGGTTTCGCCGCGGGGGAGCTCAAGCACGGCCCGATCGCGCTCATCGAGCCGGGGCAGGCCGTCATCGTGATCGTGCCGAGCCCGCGCAAGTCGCGGGAGATGCACGCGAAGGTGGTCTCCAACATCCAGGAGATCCGCGCCCGCGGTGCCCGCGTGATCGCGATCGCCGAGCGCGGCGACGCCGCGGTGCTGCCGTTCGCCGACGAGGTCGTGCCGATCCCGCTCGCGGGGCCGCTCTTCGAGCCGTTGCTGGCGGTCGTGCCGCTGCACATCTTCGCGATGGAGCTCGCCTCGGCGAAGGGCCTCGACGTCGACCAGCCGCGCAACCTCGCCAAGTCGGTCACGGTCGAGTGATGCCATGATCGTCGGGATCGGCGTGGACCTCGTGGATGTCGCGCGGTTCGAGCACCGCCTGGCGACCACTCCTCGACTGCTCGACCGCCTGTTCGCCGAGAGCGAACAGGTCAAGGACGGCAGGCCGACGCCGCTGCGTTCGCTCGCGGGCCGGTTCGCCGCGAAGGAGGCGCTCGTCAAGGCCCTCGGCGACTCCGGCGGCGTGCCGTGGCGCTGGCGCGACCTGCGGGTCGTCTCCGACGAGTCCGGCAACCCGGGGTTCGAGCTTGCGGGCACGACCCGGCAGATCGCCGACGCGCAGGGCATCCGGGCGATCCACCTGTCGATGAGCCATGACTCCGGCCTCGCGATCGCCTACGTCGTGACCGAGTCATGATGCGCCGGGCGCTCGTCGACCTGTCGGCGATCAGGGAGAACGTCGCCGCCCTGCGCGCCGCGGTCGGCGACGTGCGCTCGATGGTCGTCGTGAAGGCGAACGCCTACGGTCACGGCGCCGTCCCGGTCGCGCGCGCGGCCCTCGAGGCGGGCGCCGACTGGCTCGGCGTCGTCGACATCGACGAGGCCCTCGAACTGCGCGCCGCCGGAATCACGGCGCCCGTGCTGTGCTGGCTGCACGCC
>JBAQPI010000341.1:0-5167 GCA_049305635.1 Rhodoglobus sp.
GTGGTCCGAGGGGTTCGCGGATCTGGCCGGCGGTCTTTGTTTCACGGTCGGGGCGCGACTACCTGCTCGCGTGTGGCATGTCCACCTCTCCGGGACGGCTCGCACCGAGGATGTCCGTCGCAAGCAATGCGGTATGGAGTGGACTGAGGTCCGTGCCAAGGTCTCGGCCGAGGATCTCTTCTGCGCGCCGGAGCCGGTAACTCACGGTGTTCTTCGATACGTGAAGCCGACGTGCAGCTGCGTGTTGGCTGCGATTGACATTGAGGTACTCCAGCATCGTGCTGCGCAGGTCGGTCTCGCGCCCACCGGCACCGAGGAGACCGCCGAGCTGAACCTCCAGGAATCGTTGCAGACGCTCGGGCCGGGCGGCGAGCTCTGCAACAGCCCCATATCGGTCATAGGGAAGGATTCGGCCGAGGTTCCGCCACCCTGCCATCATGGAGACTCGTTGCAAAGCTCGTGCCTCGTCATGACTGGCGATAAACCCGGCTGTTCCCCTCCCCGGGAGGCCGACGGCCAGCGTCCATCCGTTGCACTGAGTCGGCGGCTCCAGGTGGAGATCGTCAGCAGTGCGTACGCTGCCCCACGCCCAGAGCACGTTTGGTGCGATCATCACCTTGAATATTTGATCGCATCCCATGCTTTCGAGAGCCTCCATGGTCGCCGCCTCGAGCTTGCCGGGCTCTCGCCGTTTGCTGAATGCGATGGCCGCTACATGGATGCGGTCGAGTGGGTATCGGGTGACCTGCTCGAACCGGTCCGGTCGCCCGCGCCCACTCAGGAGGGATGCGAGGACTCCCGACTCTGTTTCGTGCAGGAACCGTACGGGGTCGTCCATGGCCGGTTGCATGTCCGCGATGGCCTCGGCGAGTTGATTGTGGGTGCTGACGACCTTGCTTACAAGCGCCCGCATGATCGTGCCCTGTTCGCCGGGTGAAATACGCCGTTCACACTCGTGAAGGAGCGCCTCGGTGACCCCGGCCTGCCCGTGATTGAGGGCACGAAGCACAGCGGCCAGGGTCGCGCCCTCATTCAGCGCCCCCTGCGCCAATTGCAGCAGAACCGGTCGCGTGACGCGACCGAGGCCGGGGTCCACGAGTCGGAGGAGGGTGTCCAAGAACAGCGCTTCCGTCGTCACTTGGACCGTCATGCCCAATGGGGCGAGAGAGGGATCGGTACTGACGATCAGGTCCGCAACGCTCGCCGCCTTCGAAGCAGCCCATTGCACGGGTCCGGGTCCAAGGTGTTCACGTGCGACCTCATGCGCGTTCTCGGGCAGCTCGCTCGATGCACTGCCCCGTGAGCTGAGGTCCAGTACCCAGGCGAACGGCTGCGACGCATCACTCAGAACACTGTGACCGGGCTGAACCTGACTCGGAGGCAACGAATCGGTCCGCTTCATCCCCTGATCGTACTCTTGACCGCCATCCACGGTCCCGGTCATCGATCTTCGGCGCCGAACTCGTCCGCGAAGCTGACGCTGCCGCGGCTTTCGCGAAGGCCGGCATCAAGCGTGTTCAGCATCCGGGAGTTCTCGATGATGATCATGTGCACGTCCTGCGAATTGGCATAGTGTCGATGCCAGATCCACGGCGGCGTGAAGACGAAGTCGCCCTTCTTCCACTCGACGACCTGGTCTCCGATCTCCGACCACCCGCTTCCGTCTGAGACGTAGTGAACCGACTCGTGGACGTGCCGCTGCAGGTCTGTCGCGGTGTCTGCGGGGATCATCTGGAGGATGAACTCGACCGTCTTCATCGGCAGGTGACGGAGCAGGCCGAGGTGGGATGGATTGTCGGTCGATCCAGTCAGCCAGTACGCGTCCTCCGAGTGGGTGACGAGATTCGGTTCGATGACGTGCTGGTCGTCTCGATGGTGCATGCGATCCAGTTCCTGCATGAATTCCTGCAGTCCCTCCTCGCTCAGCTTCTCGTTCTTCTTGTCCATGATCCGTTTCCTCTTTCCTGAAGGCTGCAGAGAGCTGCTCGAGTCAATCGACCGGCAACTCGCCCGACCTGAAGGTCTCTCGCGTCAGGACTGTGGCGATCAAGGAGACCAGCGCGAGTGCCCCGATGTAGATGGCGACCGACCAGACAGTGCCGGTGGCGGCGAGCAGCGCGGTGGCGATCAGGGGCGTGAAGCCTCCCGCGAGCATCGCCGTGAGCTGAACTCCGAGGGAGACGCCGCTGAGCCGTACCCGTGTTGGGAAGAGCTCGGCGAAGAACGCGCCCACCGGTGAGCCGAGAGGCGCGTGACCCAAGCCCATGGCGAGGATCAGCGCCAGGTAGACCAGAGGCATGGATGTCGTGTTCAACAGCATGAAGAACGGGAAGGCGAACACCAGCAGGAACGCAGCCCCGAAGATCATCACGGGTCGGCGTCCGATTCGGTCTGACAATGCACCCCAGAACGGAGCTGAGATCATCTCCACGACGGCAGCGACGAGAACAGCGTTCAGGATATCGGCGCGCGGAATGCCGAGGGACTGACTTCCATACGAGACTGAGAAGGTTGCGATGAGGAAGAACGCCGCGGTCTCGCCGGACTTCATCCCGATCACCAGCAGAATCTGTCGCCAGTAGCTTCGAATCACCACGATCATCGGCGCGCGCGCGGTGCGGTTCTGACTCTTGACGGCCTCGAACACGCTGGTCTCCGGCACTCCCAATCGTACTGCCAGGCCGATTCCGACCAGCACCAGGCTGATCAGGAATGGCACTCGCCAGCCCCAAGAGAGGAAGGCATCCTCGTCGAGCGCTCCCGCGAACGCGCCGAAGATGAGAGTCGCAAGAACAAGTCCGCCAGCCATGCCCACCGCTGGCCATGCGCCCAAGAACCCGCGTCGTGTGGAGCGTTGACCGCCGGATTCTGCTGCCATGACGAAAGCCCCACCTTGCTCGCCGCCCATTGCGACTCCCTGAAGGAGGCGCAGGACGACCAGGAGGATCGGGGCCCACAGGCCGATCGACTGATAGGTCGGCAGCAATCCGATCACAGTCGAGAAGACGCCCATCCCCATCATCGTGATGATGAGCACCCGCTTGCGGCCGATTCGGTCACCGAGGTTGCCGAAGATCACGCCGCCCAGAGGCCGGGCGACGAAGCCCACGCCGAAAGTCGCCAGCGATGCCAATGTGCCGATAATGGGGTCTACCTGCGGGAAGAACAAGGGGCCGAATACAAGAGCGGCCGCGGTTCCGTACAGGACGAAGTCGTACATCTCCATAGCGGTGCCAACCGCCGTAGCGGCGATCGTGCGCGTAGTCCTTTGTGGAACTGCTGCTGGTTCTGAGGAGACAAGAACCGACTCATCTGTCGTCATTTGGAGCTTCCTTTCGTGATGAGCGGGCATCGTCGCCCGGCTCGTATCGGGATGTGCTGAGGGAATTCGCGTGTGGGCGAAGTGAGTCGCACAGCCACGCGCGTCGGAGCGGCGTTAGCTGGCCGACCTGTCTTCGGCCCGGGTCGTGTAGCTACGACGCAACTCGGCCCACCGGCGACCCGCCTCGGTGGCGCCGTCGAGGTACGACTGGGGAGCCGACTGGTAGGGCGGGCGGGCCGGGCCCGGGTCGATGACACCGGCTGCGGCGATCCGCGCCTTGTCGAGGGGGATGTTGTACCTCGAGAAGCTCGAGAAGTCCCCCTCCGGCATGAGCGTCGAGTAGGTCCGCTTCATGTCCTGGGCGATCGCCTCAGCGGCGACCCAATCGGAGGAGGCCATCGCCTCGCGCAACCGCACAAGCGGCTCGGTGCCGCATGCGGTGCTGGGGGTCCAGCAAGCAGCGGTTCGCTCACCGGCGACTCGATGAGCATCGAGCCAGTCGGCATCCATCGGGAGCAGTCGGATCTCGTCACCACAGGCCTCGGCATCATCCGCATATTGGTCGCCAAGGAATGTGTACTTCGCACCGATGAGTGTGGGAATCGCTGCAAGCCTCGCGTATAGCTCCGGGGAGATCTTGCCTTTGAATGCCGCGGGGTTGTCGTACAAGATGACCGGGACATCAGGCAGTGCGTCCGCGACATCGGAGTAGAAGCGAACGATCGAGTCGTCGTCCATTTCACACCACATCGGTCGTCCGAGGAACAAGCCGTCGACTCCGATGTCCACAAGCGCACGGGCACGGCGGATCGTGTCTCGAGTGTTCAGGGTGGTTGCGCCCGCGAAGACCGGCGTCGTGCCGCTCTCGGACACCACAGCCGTCATGAAAGTGACGACTTCGTCCTCAGTGAGCGTCGCGCCTTCGCCAAAAGTACCGAGGGTCATGATGGCGTCGACGACCGGAGCCACATCGCGGATCATCGAGACGGTCACGTCCACCTCGACCGTGTCGGTCGCGTCCCAGCGCCCGGCTTCGGCTGTTGCGGGAGTCGGGACGATTCCGAGAACGCCGACCAAGTCCCGAGCCGTGTACATCTGCGCCAAGCTATCCTCCTTGATAATGAACGTGCCGATGGGGACCATGGCGTCCGCTGGCCGCAAACATCGTCGCATGCCGGCGATGCTCGATTCTTGGTCCGGCAGACCAAACTTGTCCGGAACGCGATCATCGCGCGGGCGTCGAGGTGGGCGCCGCACGCTTCAGGCCAGGCTGATCAGGTCCGCGTAGTCCTTGTTCCAGTGGTCCTCGACGCCGTCCGGCAGGATGAGCACGCGTTCGGGGTTGAGCGCCTCGACCGCCCCCTCGTCGTGGCTGACGAGCACGACGGCACCCGTGTAGCCGGCGAGGGCCCCGAGGATCTCGAGGCGGCTGGCCGGGTCGAGGTTGTTCGTCGGCTCGTCCAGCAGCAGCACGTTGGCTCCGCTGACGACGATCATGGCCAGGGCCAGGCGGGTCTTCTCGCCGCCGCTCAGCACGCCCGCGGGTTTGGCCGTGTCATCCCCCGTGAACAGGAACGAGCCGAGCACGCGCCTGGCCTCGGTCTCCGTGATGTTCGGGGATGCCGAGACCATGTTCTCGAGCACCGAGCGCTTGACGTCGATCGTCTCGTGCTCCTGGGCGTAATAGCCGATGCGCAGCCCGTGCCCGGGCTCGATCTGGCCGGTGTCGGGCCGGTCGACGCCGGCGAGTATCCGCAGCAGGGTGGTCTTGCCGGCGCCGTTGAGCCCGAGCACGACCACCTTCGATCCGCGGTCGATCGCGAGGTCGACGGCGGTGAAGATCTC
>JBAQPI010000342.1:0-3371 GCA_049305635.1 Rhodoglobus sp.
GGGCGGCCTCGACCTGCACGTGCCGCCCTACACGATCGTGGCGCCCGGTGCGGCCTTCACGGTGCAGGCCAACGGACCGGCGACCGCCGAGGGCATACCGATCCGCTCCTTCGGCATCACCGTGGGCTCGCGGCTGGCCGAGGTGAACGCCGTACCAGGCGTCTACGTCTTCGAGGACGGCTTCGGTGGGCTCACCGCCCAGCTCGAGCGGACCACGGGCTCGGGCCCCGAGGACCCGAACGCCGCCGGCGCCCTCGCGTTCCTCTCCGCGGGCATCGTCACCGACCTCATCTCGCCGGTCTACTACTACGGGGACTGCTAGCCGGGCATACCACCGTGTCCGCGCCGGTTGCATCACTCGACGCGACCAGAATGGATGCCATGACCGACACCGCGACCCCGCCGTCCGAGGCACCGCCGATCGAGACGCAGACCCCCGAACAGCGCCAGGCCCCCGAACAGCGCCAGGCCCCCGAACAGCGGCTGCAGACCTACCACGAGCGCCGCGAACTCGCCGTCACCCAGCCGCAGGGCAGTCTCGCCCTCGTCAACACGCAGTGGGTGGACGCCGAGCAGACCATCTGGGGTGTGCCCGGGCGCTGGGCGCCGGTCGAGGGCGGTCTGAAGGTCATCGCCGCGGCATCCGAGGGCATCGTCGTGGACGGCGCACTCGTCGACGGTGAGGCGATCGCGCGCAGCAAGAAGGATCCGAACCCGAGCACGATCGTGTTCTCGGACACCGTCACGGGCTTCGTGATCGCGAGCCCCGAGAACACCTACGCGCTGCGGGTGTGGGATGCCGCATCCGAGGCGATCACGGCGTTCGGCTCGATCGACGCCTTCGGCTACAACCCCGAGTGGGTCATCACGGCGACCTTCACCGAGAACCCCGAGGGCACGACGATGGGTTTCGAGCACCTCAAGGACGACGGCGCCGAGCGGGATGAGGTGATCCCCGGCGAGATCACCTTCGGCAAGGACGGGGTCGACTACAACCTCGCCGCCTTCAAGTCGGGCCGCGCGCTGCAGCTCGTCTTCGCCGACGCGACCAACGGCGTCGACACCTACAGCGTCGGGCGTTTTCTCTTCGTCGCGCCGAACCCGGACGGCACGATCACCCTCGACTTCAACCTCGCGGTGCTGCCGCCGTGCGCCTTCAGCTACAACTTCAACTGCCCCCTGCCGCCCAAGCAGAACCGCTTCGGCGTGCGCATCGAGGCCGGCGAGAAGAACGTGCTCACGAAGGACGGCTCACTGCTGCACTGACGGCGCCGGGTCGTGCCGCTCGAGGAACTCGTACACCGCGAGGTTGTCGACGCCCGCGAAGCTGCCAGACGGCAGGGCCGCCAGCAGCGAACTGTTGAGCCGCGGGCTCGGCTTCGCGTGCCCATCCCAGCGCTCGGTGAGCCCTGCCGGGGGGCGGCGGCAGCACGACTCGTCGGGGCACGTCGAGACCGACCGGTTCGCGGTGTCGCGACCGCGGAACCACTTGACGTGTGCGAACGGCGTGCCCACGCTCACCGAGAACGCGCCGCGGCTCGTGCCGTGGATGCGTGAGGTGCACCAGTAGGTGCCCGTGGGCTTGTCGGTGTATTGGTGGTACGGCGTGAACCGGTCTTCGACGTCGAAGACGCGGCGCGCGCTCCACTGCCGGCAGACGAGTTGGCCTTCGACGGCCCCGAGCGCGTCGGTGGGGAACAGCGCGTTGTCGTTCTCGTAGGCCTTCGAGATGGTGCCCGACTCGTGCACCTTGAGAAAGTGCACGGGAATGTTGAAGTGCTCCGTCACGAGGTTCGTGAAGCGATGCGCCGCGGTCTCGTAGCTGACCGCGAACTCGTCGCGGAGGTCCTCGACGGAGAGCTCGCGCTGCTCCTTGGCGGCGCCGAGGAACTCGAGCGCCGAGTGCTCGGGCACCATGAGGGCTGCGGCGAGGTAGTTGGCCTCGACGCGCTGACGCAGGAAGTCGCCGGAGTCCTTCGGCTTGCCCGCACCGAGCACGTGCGCGGCGAGCGCCTGCAGGAGCGTCGTGCGCGGGTCGCGGCCCGCCTCCTGGGAGATCGGCAGGTAGATGCGACCGTTGCGCAGATCGGTGACGCTGCGGGTCGTCGGTGGCAGGTCGGGCGCGTAATGCAGCGTGAATCCGAGGCGGGTGGCCAGATCCGAGGCCACGCGCTGGGAGAGCGGTCCGCCCTCGTGGCCGACCGCGGCAAGCAACTCCTTCGCGGTCGCCTCGAGCTCGGGAAAGTAGTTGTTGCGGCGGCGCATCTCGCGGCGCAGCTCGGTGTTGGCGCGCCGCGCCTCCTCCGGCGTGGCGGCGCGCTCGACGTGCAGGCGCTGGAGTTCGTCGTGCAGCCCGAGGATCGTCTCGATCGCCTCGTCGCTCAGCGACTTGCGCACGGGCAGCGGCGGCAACGCAAGCGACGAATAAAGCGGTCCGCGCTGGGCGCGCTCGAGCGCGATCTCGAGCGCCACGCGCTTCGAGGGCGCCTCGGCGCTCAGCAGCTCGTCGACCGTCACGCCGAGCGCCCGCGAGAGGCGCTGCAACTCGCCGAGCTTGAGCTCGCGCTTGCCGTTCTCGATGACGGAGACCTGGGATGCCGCGCGGTCGATGGCCGCGCCGAGATCGTCGAGCGTGAGCCCGCGATCGTTGCGCAGTTGGCGGATGCGACGCCCGATCGTCAGCGGATCGATCGCATCTTCGAAGGCGCTGGGCGCCGTGGGGCTCGCGTTCATGGTGTCGGTCACCGGGACTCCTGGCTTCGATCCTTGGGATTTACAGAAGAATAGCAAGAATTCTGTTGGTATTTGGCCAGAAGAAGCACGCCGACCCCCTGATAGTGGAAGAGCAAGCCACTAAGAAGGAGCCACAGATGACCAGCAACACCCGCCCCGGCGACCAGCACCAGACCGCGGCCCAGCTCGAGACCGAGTGGAAGACCGACGCGCGCTGGAACGGCATCCAGCGCGACTACACCGCGGAAGACGTCATCGCGCTCCGCGGCTCGGTGCAGGTCGAGCACACGCTCGCGCGTCGCGGTGCTGAGAACCTGTGGAGCCTCATCCACTCCGAGGACTACGTCAACGCGCTCGGCGCGCTCACCGGCAACCAGGCCGTGCAGCAGATCCGCGCCGGGCTCAAGGCCATCTACCTCTCCGGCTGGCAGGTCGCCGCCGACGCCAACCTCTCGGGCAACACCTATCCCGACCAGAGCCTGTACCCCGCCAACTCCGTCCCGGCGGTCGTGAAGCGGATCAACAACGCGCTGCTGCGCGCCGACCAGATCGAGGTCTCCGAGGACGGCGCGCCTAAGACCGACTGGCTCGCCCCGATCGTCGCCGACGCCGAAGCCGGCGTCGGCGGACCCCGCCAC
>JBAQPI010000343.1:0-2404 GCA_049305635.1 Rhodoglobus sp.
GGTCGTGGGTTCGAGCCCCACCGGGCCCACGTTGGCGGGATGCCCCACCGGGGCAGCGCGCCAACGTGCGCGCGGATGTAGAAGAACTTTTCGTGGGCCAACGCTGAGCAGCCCGGACCGGCGCGCAGCGCTGGGCCGGCGGCTCAGTAGGGGAGTCGAGCCCCACCGGGCCCACGTTGGCGGGATGCCCCACCGGGGCAGCGCGCCAACGTGCGCGCGGATGTAGAAGAACTTTTCGTGGGCCAACAGCCGCCGGTTCCGGCGCGCGGCACCGCCGCGGGACGGCCGTGCGCGGTTTGGCGTCGCGCTCAGCACGCTGTACGGATATTTGCCGTACAATTGCTCCGTGCCTCTCACCAAATCTGACCGACTCGAACTGCGGCTCACGCGCGAGCAGAAGTCCGAGATCGAACAAGCGGCCGCGCTGTCGGGCCGATCCGTGACCGACTTCTCCGTGCCTCTGCTCGTCAGGGAGGCTGCCGAAGTGATCCGCGTCGAACGCGACCTGCGCATGTCGAAGAAATCCTGGGACGCCTTCAACGAGATCCTCGACCGGCCCGCCCAGCCGGTCAGCGGCTTGGCCGAGCTGCTCAAGCGGCCCTCGGTGTTCGAGGATTGAGCTTCCGCAGCCCGCGTCCGCTACTCCGGACCGACGATGTGTCGACCTTCGACTGCGGCGCCGCGAGTCTCAATGACTGGCTGCGCACTCGCGCGCTGAAGAACGAGACGACCGGCGCATCCCGAACCTTCGTTTCGATCGACAGCGAGACGGATGCCGTGGCCGGCTACTACTGCCTCTCCGCGAGTTCGCTCCTGATAGATGACGCGCCGGGCAGCGTTCGCCGGAACATGCCCGACCCCATCCCCGTGATCCTCATCGGCCGCCTCGCGGTCGACGAGCGATTCAAGGGACACGGGCTCGGCGCCTCGCTGCTCCAGCACGCGGTGCTCAAGGGCCTCGAAGCATCCCGAATCGTCGGTGCTCGCGCCTTCATCGTCGACGCACTCGACGATGAAGCGGAGCGGTTCTACAGCAAGTTCGGCTTCGCGCTGATGCCGCCGGCCAGCAAGCGCGCGATGTACCTGCTCGCTAGAGACGCCGAAGCAACGGTGCGGGGGATGCGTTGAACAACTATTGTCAATTGACTATAGTTGTTCAACATGGAGATGAGTGTCGCCGACTACGCACGCCGACGTGGCGTGTCCCGCCAGCGCGCGCTCGCGATGATCCGCGCGGGACAGCTGCCGGCCAAGAGAGTTGGTCGAGCGTGGGTCATCGATCAGAAGGAGGTCAACCTTCGACACTCCTATGGTCGGCCACTGGGGCCCCGCATGATCGACGCACTCGTAGGGGCCCTCTCGGGTCGCCCCCTCGCCGGCCTGTCGAGTGAAGAACGTCACTTCGCCTCCAAGTACCTCGAACGTCTCCGCGGTGCCGACGACCCAGCTCGACTGCTCCACTCCTGGATGCGCTCGAGACAGCGTGGCCTGGTCGAGGTCGCCGCGAACCCAGCGGACCTCGCCGAGATCGCCCGCGACCCGCGCCTCGTGCCCAGCGGCATCAGCGATGAGCGGTCGAGGCTGTCTGCCGTCCGCGAGCTCGAAGGGTACGTCGCATCCGACGATCTGCTCGCGGTTCTCCGGGACAATCTGCTCATCGAATCGGACGCGCCCAACGTACGGCTGCACGTCGTAGAGAAGCTGCCCGACCGCCCGCTGCCCCTCGGCTTGTTGCTCGCCGACCTCGCGGACTGGAATGGCCCCCGCGAGGACGCCCGCGTCATCGAACTCTTGAGAGGCATCCGTTGGCCATAGCGCTCCCCGGCATGACCCCGAAGCAGGAAGCCTCGTGGCGAGGAATCCTGGCGGTGTCGAAGGTGATCCGCAGCGGGTGGTGCCTGGTCGGCGGCCAGATGGTGCAGCTGTGGTGTTGGGAGCGCGGCGCTGAGCCGATCCGACCGACGGATGACGGCGACGCCGTGCTCGACATCCGCGCCCGGCCGCGTATCATGAAGGAGTTCACAAGAGCGCTCGTCGACATCGGATTCGAGCCAGACGGAGAGTCCTGGCAGGGTCACCAGCATCGGTGGACGGACGGCGTGGGCCAGATCGACATCCTGCTGCCGGAGGGCATCGGAGCCCGCGCCGATCGCAAGGGCGTGCGAGGCGGCACCACGCTGGAGACGCCGGGCGCCCAGAACGTGCTCGATCGGGCCGAGGCCGTGGACGTCTCATTGGACGGCGATGAAGCCACGATCTTCCGTCCCACGCTTCAGGGTGCCCTCCTCGCGAAGGCATTCGCCTACGGGGTGACGAACGACCGGTTCAGGCGGCGACACTTGGAGGATCTCTGCACGCTGAGCACCCTCATCCGGCTCTCCGACCGCATTGGGGATGGCCTCAA
>JBAQPI010000344.1:0-28787 GCA_049305635.1 Rhodoglobus sp.
GCGGCGACCCGGTCGCCGTCGAGCGTTCCCGGGGCCTTGGTGAGCACCCGCACCAGCTCCTGCACAACGACGATGCGCACGGCGGGCGCGAGCGAACGCGTGGTGAACCGGCGCGCGTCGACGAGCACGAGCAGGGGCCGCACCCGGATCCGCTCGCCCGAGGCATCCCCGAGGCGGTCCGCTACCTCCTCGGCGTCGGCACGGGCACGAGCGACGTCATCGCTGGGCTCGCCGCCGACGGTCAGTCCCGCGGAGTCGAGCGCCGCGTCGAGGCCGTCGCAGTGCACCGTGCGCACGGCGAACACGCCGGCCGGGCCGATCGCGAGGTGGTCGAGCGCGCCGTCGCGCAGAGGCAGGTCGTGCAGCACGTCCCAGCGCTGCCCGAGGTTGTCGAGGGCGTCGCCGACGCTCAACTCGGCGAGGGCCGCTCGATAGTCGGCGCGGGCCTGTGCGCGCAGCGGGCTCACGCCGAGCACGGTGCCGATCGGGGTACGCGCCGGTGCCGCGGCCTGCGCGGCGACGACGCGCGCCATCGCGGACTGGGCGGGAACCCGCTCCCGAAGACGGCGGTTCGGCGGCATCCCCACCCCTGACTGCGGAGGATCCGGTTAAGAACGTTGGGCCGGAGGCTCCCCCGCCTCCGGCCCCACTCGCTGCGGACGAATCCGCACCCGATCGAACCTTCCCTCCCCCGAGGAGAAGTTCGTAGGACCCATACTGCTCAACCTGTGAAAGTCCTGCAAACCCCCACTGAGGGGCACAAGCATCGGTGGGGCGAGTGACCGGTGTGACTGCTGTGATTCAGCGGATGCCGGCCGGCAACGCCCCCGTGGACACCAGATGCAGGCGCTGCGTCGGCCTCGTCATCGCCACGTAGAGGGCCGCGGCACCGCGCGGGATCTCGTCCACGATGCGCTGCGGCTCGGCCACCACGACGGCGTCGAACTCGAGCCCTTTCGCCTCCTGCGGCGTGAGCACCGCCACGCGGCGCGTGAGTCCCGCCGCGCCGAGACCCACGTCGGCACCGAGCTCGGCCGCGAGAGCGGGGTACAGGCCGGGCAGCGACGACTCGCTCGCGATGACCGCGATCGTGCCCGGGACCTCCGCCAGGTCGGACCGCACCGCGGCGAGCACGCCCGCGGCGAGCTCGCCGACGATGTCGATCCGCACGGGCCAGTCGCCTTCGCGCACCGAACGCGACTGCGTCACCTGCACACCGTGGGCAAGGGCCATCGACTCGGCGACGGCGACGACCTGGGCGGGCGTACGGTAGTTGACCGTGAGCTCCTCGAGTCGCCAGGCGTCCCCGACGTGTGGTCGCAGGGCCTCGGCCCAGCTCGACGCGCCGGCGGCCGCCGATGCCTGCGCGACATCCCCCACGATGGTGAAGGACTTGAGCGGGTTGCGCCGCACGAGCAGCCGCCACTGCATGGGCGAGAGTTCCTGCGCCTCGTCGACGACGATGTGGCCGTACGTCCACTCCCGGTCGGCGGCGGCGAGCTCGGCGGTCGTGCCGCGATCGATCACGGCCTCGAAGCCCGAGGCGAGCGTCTCGGCATCGACGAGCCCCTCGACGCCCATGTTGCGGATCGCCGCCTCCGCGTTCTCGATGTCGCGCTTGCGCTGCTGCTTGCGTTCGCGATCGGCGGCGTCCGCGGCGATGTCGATCTCGCCGAGCAGTTCGGCGGCCTCGTCGAGCAGGGCGACGTCGCTCACCGTGAACGGCGCGTCCCGGTCGCGCCGCAGCAGCGCACGGCGCTCCGGCGTCCAGCGGGGCGTGAGCGAGGCCAGCCACTGCGGGCGGGCGTAGAGGTCCGCAAGCAGCTTCTGGGGCGTCAGCGGCAGCCAGGCGGTGTTCAGGAGCACCTTCACGTCCTGCGCGGTGCGCAGGTCCTCGCGCAGCCAGGCCTGGTCGGAGTCCTCGATGGTGTTGCCATGCGAGCGCAACTGGTCGGCGAGCAGCCTGCCGAGCGCCGAGAGCGCGGCCTTGTTGAAGGTCACGCGCGCGACGTTGTGGGGCTTGCGGGTGTCCCAGGCGCGCTGCATCGCCGACTGGATGAGCTGCGGCGGCACCGTGAGCAACTCGCCGTCGACCTCCACGACCGTCGGTTCCGTCGGCACGACCTGCCGCGACTTCACCGCCCTGGCCAGCAGCGGTGCCATCTCGAGGGAGCCCTTGAGCGCGGCGACCTCGCCGGCGTCCTCCGCCGAGACGTCGACGCCCGGGAACAACTGCCCGACGCTCGCCAGCACGACGCCGGTCTCCCCGAGCGAGGGCAGCACGGCCTCGATGTACTGCAGGAAGGAGCGCGACGGACCCACGATGAGCACGCCCGACTTCGAGAGCCGCTCGCGATGCGAGTAGAGCAGGTAGGCGGCGCGATGCAGCGCCACGGCGGTCTTGCCGGTGCCGGGGCCGCCCTGCACGACGAGGGTGCCGCGCAGGTCGGAGCGGATGATCGCATCCTGCTCGGCCTGGATCGTCGCGACGATGTCGCCCATGCGACCGGTGCGCCGCGCGGTGAGCGTCGCCATCAGCGCCGCCTCGCCCTGCAGGCCCGTGACGTCGCCGTCGAGCAGTTCGGGGTCGAAGATCTCGTCGTCGATGCGCACGATCTCGCGGCCATGGCTCTGCAGGTGGCGGCGGGCCCGGGCGCCGAGCGGGGTCGCCGCCGTGGCCTGGTAGAAGGCGCGCGCCTGCGGCACCCGCCAGTCCAGCAGCAGCGGACGCTGGTCCTCGTCGCGCAGGCCGATGCGGCCGATGTAGTGCACGGCGCCGTCGTCCATCGCGAGGCGACCGAAGGCCAGGCGCTCGTCGATGCCGCGCAACTGGCTCACGCGGTCCTCGTAGATGCGGGCGAAGGCATCGCGCTCGGAGCGGTTCTGATGGGTGCCGCCGGGGTTGCTGCGGCGCACCTCCTCCAGGCGGGCCTGCGCGTCATCCCGCAGCGCATCGAGGCGCGCGTAGAGGCCGGCGACGTAGTCGCGCTCCCGCGACAGCTCGCTCGACGTCATGCGCGCTCCTGCCTGGGTGCCGTGGCCGTGTCACCGGGAAAACCGGCTATCGAGTCTAGTGGATGCGCGCATCCGCCCTTGCGCGCCCGGGCGGGCGGTGGCACGCTGGGCAGTGGAACAACTCATCGCCCAGCAGCGTCGGAGGCATTGCCCCGCCACTGGGCGATGAGTCTGGTCAGGGGGGATGCCGGACCGGACGTCAGGCCTGCGGCGCACCCGTCGCGGTGCCCGGCTGCGCCGCCGCCGCGAGCCCCGCGAGACCCTTGCGGGACTCGGCGATCGAGGCCAGCAGCAGGGCCTCGTCGGCCACCGCGGCGTCCCGGCCACGGCCGGTCACGATCCGCTGCCGCGCGAAGGCGAGCCGTGTCGCTTCGTGGATGAAGGCCCGCATCTCGCGCGAGCGGCCGTTGCTCGCCGCCCACGACCTGGCCTGGCGGCGACCCTGCGCAGTCGCGATCGCCGCGACCTCCACCTGGTTGAACCAGCCCACGCTCGCATACTCGCTCAAGCGGTCGAAGGTGAGCTTGGACTCCTGCCGGCGCAGGAACAGCACGAGCAGGATCGCCATGACGAACAGCGGCACCTGCACGATCGCGTAGTAGCCGTAGAAGTCGGTCACGAAGAACAGCGCACCGTTCCAGAGGGCGTGCAGCAGCACCGCGGGGATGAGGCCGAGCAGGAAGAAGCCGATCGCGCCGAGGGCACCCGTGCGGCGAGCGGCGAGGCCGAGCGCGATGCCGGTGAACGACGTGAACATGACATGCGCGAACGGCGACATGATGCCGCGGATGAGGAAGATCTCGAACACGCTGGTGTCGAATCCGCCCGAGTCCAGCAGTTGCGAGCCGAAGTACAGGATGTTCTCGGTGAAGGCGAAACCGCCGGCCACCCAGGCGGCGTAGACGATGCCGTCGACCGGCCCGTCGAAGTACTTGCGCGCCGCCCAGAACAGGATCAGCACGCCGAGACCCTTGCCCGTCTCCTCCACCAAGGGCGCCTGGATGGCGGCGCCGATGAACTCGTAGGCGAAGTCGCTGCCACCCGCGATCCCGACGATGATCTGGTCGAGCTCGGCGCCCACGACGAGCGCGATGAGCACCGCGACCGCCGCGCCCCAGAGGAAGGCGAAGAGCACGGCGAGCCTCGGCTCGCGCTCCCAGCGGTCGATCCAGCGGACGCCGAAGAACACGATCGCGAGCGGGATCAGCGCCATGATGCCGCCGAGCGCGAAGGCGTCCCCGCCGAGACCGGCGATCAGGTAGACCACGACGAACAGGGCGAGCAGCGAGAGGATGACGACGCCGACGATGCCGAGCACCAGCAGCGTCGAACCGCGGCGCGGCGGCGCGGACTGCACGATCGGCGTGGATGCGGTCTGGAGGCTGACCTCCGCCGGCGCGCTCGCCGGCGCCGGGGCGTGCACGCCCGCCGAGGCGGTGTAGTCGGTGGTCTTCGATGTCGGATCGGGCGCGGTCATGGCAACGACCCTAGCGGCTGCCGCGGCGCGGGCGGCGCAGGCTCAACCCTGCTGTTCGCGCAGGATGTGCAGGGCCTTGCGCACGCGGTCGCCGAGGCCGGCGACGGGGGCGCGCGAGGACTTCGCGGCCTCCCGCAGCAGCTCGTCGATCTCCGCACGCTGGCTGTCGCGCACGACCGCGCGGGCACCCGCCGCCGCGACGGAGGCCCGGGCCGCGGCGAGCGCGAGCACGTAGGCGACCGCGGGCAGCACCAGGGATGCCACCGCCGCGAGCGGCTCGGCCGCGACGGCCAGCGCGAACGGCGCCAGCGCGAGCACCGCCGGGATCAGCCGCCACGGGGAACCGCGCCAGAGCTGCACCGTGGCGCTGCGGCCGAGCGGCACGGTGCGCGCCGACTCCCGTTCGTCGAGGGCGGCGAGCCGCGTGCGGAACGCGGTGAGCTGCTCGGCGGAGAGGCGTGCGTGCGCGACATCCTCGAGCTCGTCGCGGATCGCCGCGTAGGCGGAGAGCTTGGGAACGCGGCTCGCGGTGAGCGAGAGATCGGCGAGCTGAAGGGCGACGAGTCCCACCCAGGCGGCGACACCGAGCAGGGGGTAGAGCAGGGTCGAATCCACGGATCGAGCCTAGCCCGGGGTCAGCGTTGCGCGGCGAACGCGGCGAGCAGGGCGCGCAATTGCGGCTTGAAGGCCGCCTCGAGCCTCGCCGTCATCCCGGCGGGGACTTCGCCCGCCGGCCCCGCGACGCTCCGCCCCCAGTCGATCAGCAGCTGCTCCGCCTCCGTCACCTGCGGCGCGTCGGGATCCTCGCCGCTGTCGATGAGTGCGCTGCGCAAGCGCGCCGAGGCCTGCTCGTCACCGCTCGCGTCCGCGATCGCGTAGCTCAGCAGCGACACGGCCCGCTCGCCGATGTACGGCACGAGCTGCTCGCGCAGCCGTTGCCACTCGGAGGTCATGCCACAAGGCTAGTGCGATCCGCGCGCTATGCGGCGAGTGTCACCTCGGCGGGGTACCGCACGCGACCGACCGGTCCGAGCGCGTCGAACGCCCCGGCGCGGATCGCGGCGTAGACGTCCGCGGCGGCCTGCTGGGCGAGGCCGTGCACGGGGCGGGGCGATCGGGCTGCGACGATGTCGGTCGCGGTGATCGCGGCATCCACGGGTCCCTCGGTGACGACCTCGGCGCCGAGGTGCCGCGCCCACGCCGCGATGTAAGGGCCGACGGCCGCGGTGTCCACAGCGATCCGGACGCGGTCACCGCTGCGGATCGGTCGCACCTGCCGCACGACCGTGCGCGCGACGCCGGCGCACGGCAGCACGCCCGCCGCATCCTCGAGACTGACATCGGCGGGCACGCCGACGAGATCGCGCTCGGGCACCAGCAGTCGCGTGGCGCTCGGCGGCGCGCTCGCGTGGAAGGTCACGCGATCACCACGCGCGAATCCGGCGCTCTCGGGCCCCACAGCGTCGACGACCCCGGCGACCTGGGTGCCGAACGGGCCGACGCCGATCGCGGCGACGCCGATCCGCACCTCGCCGGTGGCAGGGCGCAGGGTCTGTGGGCGGGTCACGGATGCTCCAATCGGGCTGTCACCGATCAAAACACCCGGTCGTGCCGCAGTATTCCTCAGAAGACCTTGCCCGGGTTGAGGATCCCCAGCGGATCGAACACGGCCTTCACCTGCTGCTGCAGCGCCAACTGCTCGTCCCCGAGTTCGTCGCGCAGCCAGCGCTTCTTGAGGATGCCCACGCCGTGCTCGCCGGTGAGCGTGCCGCCGAGGCGCAACGCCGCGAGGAACATCTCGTCCGCGGCCGCCCAGATGTGATCCGGCACCTCCCCGTCCTCGCCGGTGCCCGTCCTCGGGACGATGAAGTTCGGGTGCAGGTTGCCGTCGCCGGCGTGCGCGACGGTCGGGATCTCGATGCCGTACTTGCGCTCGATGGCCCCGATCGCCGCGAACATCGCCGGGAGCGTGCTGCGCGGCACGCTCACGTCCTCGATGAGGGCCGTGCCGCGCTCGACCATCGCGGGGTGGAAGGCGCGTCGGATACCGAACAGCCGCTCCCCCTCGGCCGGGTCGGTCGAGAGCTCGGCGGCGCCGCCGAGCGAGGTGATGACCGTCATGATGCCCGCCGCCTCGACCTCCGCTCCCGCACCGTCGGCCTGCACGATGAGCTGCGTCCCGCCTGGATGCCCGATGCCGAGGTGCGCCGCGATGGCCGCCATGGCGCTGTCGCCGATGAGCTCCATGATCGCGGGGCGCAGCCCGGAGGCGGTGATGACCGCGGAGGCGCGGGCCGCCTCCTCCACCCCGGGGAAGTTCGCGCTGATCGTCGCCACGGTGCCGCGCACGAGGGGGCGCAGCTTGAGGGTCGCCTCCACGATCGCCCCGAGGGTCCCCTCCGAGCCGATCATGAGGGCGGTGAGGTCGTAGCCCGTGACCCCCTTGACGGTGCGGTGGCCGAGTTCGAGCATCCGGCCGTCCGCGAGCACGACCTTCAGTCCGAGCACGGCCTCGCGCGTGACGCCGTACTTCGCGCAGAGCAGCCCGCCGGCGTTCGTGGCGATGTTGCCGCCGATCGTGGAGATCGCGCGGCTGGCCGGGTCGGGGGCGAACCACAGCCCGTGCGGCTCGAGCCGGCGGTTGAGCTCGGCGTTGAGGATGCCCGGCTGCACGACCGCGAGCTCGTCGTCGACGGAGACCTCGAGCACGCGGTCCATGGCCAGGGTGGAGAGCACGATCTCCCCGGCCGAGGCGATCGCCGCGCCGGCGAGCCCGGTGCCCGCGCCGCGCGTGACGACGGGCGTGCCGGTCGCGCTCGCGATGCGCATCACCGCCTGCACGTCCTCGGTGCCGCGGGCGGTCACGATGGCGAGCGGGGGCGAGGCCGAGACATGGCCGGAGCGATCCGAACGTGTCGCCTCGAGCCCGGCCGGATCGGTGGAGACCGCGTCGCCGAGCTCGGCACGCAACGCCGCCAGCACGTCGACCGGACCGGGCTCTCCGCGCTGCGTCGACGTCGCCGTGGTCACGGCATCATTCTGGCACGCGGCCGCGGACGGCCTACCCGCCTTCTCCTTGCGCTTGACGCCGGCCGGGTGTCCGAATCCCGCTAGTGGATGTCGCCGGCCCATGTCACGCTTGCTGCATGCCCGCCGTCACCGCGCCATCCGACCCCCGTTTCGCGCAGCGCTACCGCGCCCTCGCGAGCCGGGACTCCAGGTTCGACGGCCAGTTCATCGTCGGCGTGCGCACCACCGGCATCTACTGCCGGCCGAGCTGCCCGGCCATGACCCCCAAGGAGCGCAACGTCTCGTTCTACCGCACCGCGGCGGCCGCGCACGAGGCCGGCCTGCGCGCGTGCAAACGATGCCAGCCCGACGCCGTGCCGGGATCGCCGGACTGGAACCTCGCCGACGACCTGGCCTCCCGCGCCATGCGGCTCATCACCGACGGCGTGGTCGAGCGCGAGGGCGTGCCGGGCCTCGCCGCCCGCCTGGGCTACACCGCGCGGCATCTCACGCGCGTGCTCGTCGCGGAACTCGGTGCCGGCCCCCTCGCCCTCGCCCGCGCGCATCGTGCGCAGAGCGCGCGCACGCTGCTCGCGGCCACCGAGCTGCCCGTCGCGGACGTCGCGTTCGCCGCCGGCTTCTCGAGCATCCGGCAGTTCAACGACACGATTCTCGCCGTCTACGAGACGACCCCGACGGCTCTGCGCAGCCTCGCGCGGCGTGGACGCGAACTGCCGGCCGGCCCGGCGGATCGCATGACCATCACGCTGCGCCTACCCGCGAGGGCGCCCTTCGACGGCGCCGGCATCATGCGGTTCCTCGCCGACCACGCGATCCCCGGCGTGGAGGCCGGCGGCGACGACTGGTTCGACCGCGCGGTGCGACTGCCCGGCGGCCTCGCGCAGGTGCGCACCCGGCTCGACGGGGCCGGGGTCGCGGTCACGGCACGGCTGGAGCGCTTCGCCGACGTCCCACCGCTGGTCTCGCGGCTGCGCCGACTGTTCGACCTCGACGCCGACTCCGTCGCGATCGATGAGGCGCTCGCCGCCGACCCGGTGTTCGCTCCGCTCGTCGCCGCGACCCCCGGCATCCGCCTGCCCGGCGCGATCGACCCCGAGCAGGCCCTGTTCGGCACGCTCGTCGGCCAGCAGATCTCGGTCGCCGCGGCCCGCACGGTGCTCGGCAGCCTCAGTCGCGAGCTCGGCAGCGATGGCCTGTTCCCCACCGCCGCGCAGTTCGCCGAGCGCGGCCGGGAGGTGCTGCGCGGCCCCGCGAACCGGGTCGCGACCATCCTGGGCGCGGCCGAGGCGATCGTGGAGGGCCGGCTCCGGCTCGATGCAGGGATGCCGCTCGACGAGTTCACCGCCGGCCTCCAGTCCCTACCCGGCATCGGGCCGTGGACCTCCGGATACCTCGCGATGCGCGTGCTCGGCAACCCGGACGTGCTGCTGTCGAGCGACCTCGTCATGCAGCAGAGCGCGGCGGCGCACGGCATCCCGTCGACCCCACGCACGCTCGCCCAGCACGGCGCTCGCTGGGCGCCGTGGCGCAGCTACGCGGGGCTGCACCTGTGGAGGTCGCGCGACCGGCGCGCCACCTAGGCGCTTGCGGACGTCTTGGCGGCGGCCTTCTTCGCGGGCGCCTTCGTCGTCGGAGCGGGGGCCTTGCGGTTCCTCTCGACGCTGCGTCGCAGCGCCTCCATGAGGTCGAGCACCTCTCCCCCGCCGTCGGTCGTCTCCGCCGACTCGCCGAAGGTCTCGGCCGTATCGAGCGCGTCGCCCTTCTCGAGCTTCGCCTCGATGAGCTCCTTGAGCTGGTCCTGGTAGTCGTCGGCGAACTTCTCGGGTTCGAAGTCGGACTCGAAGCTCCTGACGAGCGCCTCCGACATCTGAAGCTCCTTCGCGGTGATCGTGACCTTCTCGTCGAGGGAGGGGAACCGCGCCTCGCGCACCTCGTCGTCCCACAGCAGCCCCTGCAGCATGATCACGTCGCCGCGCACGCGCAGCGCGCCCAGCCGGGTCTTCTGGCGCAAGGCGAACTGCACGATCGCGGTGCGATCCGTCTCCTCGAGGGTTCGCCGCAGCAGGGCGTAGGCCTTCACCGACCTGGAGTCCGGTTCGAGGTAGTAGGCCTTCTCGAACATGATCGGGTCGATCTGCTCGCTCGGCACGAACTCGACGACATCGATCTCGCGGCTGCGCTCGGCGGGCAGCGAGGCCATGTCCGCGTCGGTGAGCACCACGGTCTTCTCGCCGTCGTCGTAGGCCTTCGCGATGTCCGCGTACTCGACGACGTCGCCATCGAGCTCGCAGACGCGCTTGTACCGGATGCGCCCGCCGTCCTTGGCGTGCACCTGGTGCAGGGAGACGTCGTGGTCCTCGGTCGCGCCGTAGACCTTCACGGGGACGTTGACGAGCCCGAAGGTGATCGCGCCCTTCCAGATCGACCGCATGTCGAGCCTCCCATGTTCACTGGGTACACATTGTCCCCCGCCAGGCTGGCCCTGTCACCCCCGGTGCGACGAGGATGGCTGCATGGCAGCTGAGGATCAGACGGTGACGATCGAGGGGCACCGCCTCAAGCTGACCAATCTCGACAAGGTGCTCTACCCGGAGACCGGCACCACCAAGGCCGACGTCATCGACTACTACGCGCGTGTCGCCGGGGTGCTCATCCCGCATGCGCGCAACCGGCCGGCCACGCGCAAGCGCTGGGTGCATGGCGTGGGCACCGAGGCCGAGCCGGGCGAGGTGTTCTTCCAGAAGAACCTCGACGAGCGATCCACCCCGGAGTGGGTGCCGCGGCGCGAGCTGCAGCACTCCGATCACGTCAACACCTACCCGCTGGTCAACGACCTCGCGACGCTCACCTGGCTCGCCCAGATCGCGGCGCTCGAGATCCACGTGCCGCAGTGGCAGTTCGGGCGCACCGGGGCGCGCAAGAACCCCGACCGGCTCGTGCTCGACCTGGACCCGGGGCCGGGGGCCGGGTTGCGCGAATGCGCCGAGGTCGCGAACCTCGCGCGCGTCATCCTGGAGGGGATGGGGCTGCAGCCGATGCCCGTCACCAGCGGCAGCAAGGGCATCCATCTCTACGCGGCGATCGACGGCCGGCAGACCAGCGATGAGGTCTCCGGCCTCGCGCACGAGCTCGCACGGGTGCTCGAAGCCGAGCGGCCCGAGCTCATCGTGAGCGACATGAAGAAGGCGCTGCGCGAGGGCAAGGTGCTCGTCGACTGGAGCCAGAACAACGCCAACAAGACCACGATCACCCCGTACTCGCTGCGCGGGCGGGTGCATCCTACGGTCGCCGCCCCGCGCACGTGGGCGGAGCTCGACGATCCCATGCTCGCGCAACTCGACTATCGGGAGGTCATCGAACGCGTCGCTGACATCGGCGACCCGCTCGCCGAGCTCACGGCGGGGCACCTGGCCTCACTCGAGCCGACCGCGGCGCGGATGGCCGGCTTCGTGCACGCCGACGGCGCCGACGACCGGCTCGCGAAGTACCGCAGCATGCGCGAGGCCTCGCGCACCCCCGAGCCGGTGCCCTCGGGGCTCGCGCCCACGACGGACGGCCGCACCTTCGTCATCCAGGAGCACCACGCGAGCCGCCTGCACTGGGACTTCCGCCTCGAGCACGACGGTGTGCTCGTGAGCTGGGCGCTGCCGAAAGGCGTGCCCACCGATCCCGCGCAGAATCACCTCGCCGTGCAGACCGAGGACCACCCGCTGGAGTACGGCACCTTCGAGGGCACCATCCCGAAGGGGCAGTACGGCGCCGGGGACGTGACGATCTGGGATCAGGGCACCTACGAGCTCGAGAAGTGGCGTGAGGGCAAGGAGGTGATCGCGACCCTGCACGGCGAGCGGCACGGCTCGCACCGCTACGCTCTCATCCAGACCGGCGGTCGCTCGGGCGAGGAGTCGAACAACTGGCTCATCCACCTCATGAAGGACTCGAGCGAGCAGCCCGCCCGCCACGCCAGGGCGGACTCGCGGCGAAGGGTGCTCGGTCGCCCGGAGGCCTCGCGCGGCACGCTCCCGGCTCCCATGCTCGCGACGCCCGGCACGATCGGCGAGCTCGGTGACACCGACGCCTGGGCCTTCGAGATGAAGTGGGACGGCGTGCGCGTCATCGCCGAGGTCGCACACGGCCAGGTGCGTCTGTCGAGCCGCAACCGCATCGACGTGACCGCGACCTACCCCGAGCTGCAGCAGCTCGGCGCGCTCGTCGACGGGGATGCGGTGCTCGACGGCGAGATCGTCGCGCTCAACAAGGCCGGGCGTCCCGACTTCGGGGTGCTGCAGAAGCGCATCAAGCTCACGAGGAAGGCCGAGGTGGAGCGGATGATGGGCTCCGTGCCGGTGCACTTCATGGCCTTCGACATCCTCGAGTCGGCGGGCACGAGCCTGATCGCCGAGCCGTACACCGAACGCCGGGCGACGCTCGAGCGGACGGTCACCGCCTCCGGGGCGATCCAGGTGCCGCCCGTGTTCGAGGGCGACGTCGACGCGGCGATGAGCACGAGCCGCTCGCTCGGGCTCGAGGGCGTCATCGCCAAGCGGCGCGACGGCGTCTACTCCCCCGGCAAGCGCGTGCGTTCCTGGGTCAAGGTCAAGCACCATCTCACGCAGGAGGTCGTCATCGCCGGGTGGCGTCCCGGCACCGGCACCCGGGCGCACCGGGTGGGCTCGCTGCTGATGGGCATCCCCGAGGACGATGAGCTGCGCTACGTGGGCCGCGTCGGCAGCGGCTTCAGCGAACGCGACCTCGATGAGCTCGGCGCGCGACTGCGCCGGCTGGAACGCAAGACGAGCCCCCTCGCGGACGTGCCGGCGGCGGATGCCAAGGACGCGCACTGGGTCAGCCCGACTCTGGTGGGCGAGGTCGAGTTCGGGGACTGGACGCCGACCGGCAAGCTCAGGCACCCGAGCTGGCGGGGGTGGCGGCCCGACAAGGTGCCCGCCGAGGTACGACGGGAGTCCTGACGCGCAAGCCCCTGGTGCCACCCCGGGAGGCATGACAGGCTGGGGACATGAATCCCCGCATCCTCATGCTCGGCATCGGCCTCGCGGTCGGCTACGTCCTCGGCACTCGTGACGGAAGGGAGCGCTACGACCAGATGAAGTCCTGGGTCATGGGCGTGTGGGAGGACCCGCGCGTGACGAAGGCGCGCAACGACGTCGAGGCGTACGCGCGGCAGCAGGCGCCCATCATCCGCGAGCGCGCCGAGGCCGCCGCCAAGGCCGCCCCCGGTGTCGCGAAGGATGCCGCCGCCAAGGTCGCCGCGACCGCAAAGGATGTCGCACACACCGTCGGCGACACGGCCAAGGATCTCGCCGACCGCGCAGGCGACACCGCCAAGGACCTCGCCGACCGGGCCGGCATCCTCGCCGTCGAGCTGCGCGAGCGCGGCGAGGCCGCCGTCGACAGCGCCGTCAGCACGGCGGGCAAGGCGCGCGAGAAGGTGCTCGACATCATCGACGACGAGGACGACGAGGCGCCGAAGGTCTAAGCCTTCGGCAGCACGATCGTCCCTGTCTGCGGCACCATGCCGCTGAGCCGCTCCGGCGAGAGCACGCGCGCGACGTCCTCGGCCGACATGAGCCCCGAGGAGACCACGAGTTCGGCGATCGAGGCGTGGGTCGTGAGGGCCGCGTGCGCGAGGGTGGCGGCGGCCGCGTAGCCGATGTAGGGCGTGAGTGCGGTGACGACGCCGACGCTCGACTCCACCTGGTGCGCGAGTCGCTCCACGTTGGCGGTGATGCCGTCGATGCAGTTGACGCGCAGGGTGTAGCACGCGTTCGTCATCCAGGCCAGGGACTGCAGGATCGAGTGCGCGATGACCGGCTCGAAGGCGTTGAGCTGCAATTGGCCGGCCTCCGCGGCGGCGGTGACCGTGGCATCCGCGCCGATCACGCTGAAGGCGACCTGGTTGACGACCTCGGGGATCACCGGGTTGACCTTGCCCGGCATGATCGAGGAGCCGGCCTGCCGCGGTGGCAGGTTGATCTCCCCGAAGCCCGCCTGAGGGCCGCTCGAGAGCAGGCGCAGGTCGTTGCAGATCTTCGAGAGCTTCACGGCCGCGCGCTTGAGGATGCCGGAAATCGTCATGAAGATGCCAGCGTCGGCGGTGGCCTCGATGAGGTCGGGCGCGGTCTCCTGCGGCATGCCGGTGAGCTCCTCGAGGTGCCTGCGCACGGCCTCCGCGTAGCGCGGGTCGGCGGTGATGCCGGTGCCGATCGCGGTCGCCCCCATGTTGATCTCGTTGAGCCACGGGATCGACTCGGCGAGGCGGTCGTAGTCCTCGCGCAGGGTCGTCGCGAAGCCCGCGAACTCCTGCCCGAGGGTCATCGGCACGGCGTCCTGCATCTGGGTGCGGCCGATCTTGAGCACGTCGGCGAACTCGCGACCCTTCGCGGCGAACGACTCCGTGAGCAGGCGGTGCTCGGCGAGCAGTCGCTGGATGCCGAACACCATCGCGAGCTTGATCGCGGTGGGGTAGACGTCGTTCGTCGACTGGCTGCGGTTGACATCGTCGATGGGGCTGAGGAACTCGTACCGGCCCTTCTCGTGCCCCATCAGTTCGAGGCCGCGATTGGCGATGACCTCGTTGGCGTTCATGTTCGTCGACGTGCCGGCTCCGCCCTGGATCACGCCGACGCAGAACTCGAGGTGCAGTGCGCCGCCGACGATCTCCTCGCACACCCGCTCGATGATCTGCGCCTTGGATGCCTCGAGCACCCCGATCTCGGCGTTCGCCCGGGCCGCGGCCCGCTTGACGGTCGCGAGCGCCCGGATCAGGTCGGGGTAGTTGTAGATCGCCCGGCGCGTGATCGGGAAGTTCTCCAGCGCGCGGGCGGTGTGGATGCCCCAATAGGCGGCGGCCGGGATCTGCATCGATCCCAGCGAATCGGTCTCGGTTCGCGCCTGAATGGACCCGTCCAGCGCGGCCGCGTAGTCGCGGCGCGGGGAGTTCTCGTCGCCTTCGATGTTCTCTTCGGCACTGGTCACACTCGACGCTCGTGGCGTACTCATGATCGCCACTCTACGCGGGCTCACAGCCGCGGCGGGATAGGGTTCTCGGGTGCTTCGCCGTGTCCGCGCCACCCTCGCCATCGCCGCGCTCGGTCTCGCCCTCGCGGGCTGCTCGAGCGTCCCCGAGCCCACCCCGACCCCGACGACCGGTCCGACATCCGGGGGCGCGGCACCGGCTGCGACGGGCGCGCTGCCGTCCTGCGATGCCGTGGGCACCGCCCTCGGCGGCCTCGTCGCCGGGCTGCCGTTCGACGAAGCGGCGTCCGCGGCAGCCGACGCCGCCTTCGCGGTGCGCGCGCTCATCGGCTAGGCCACACCGCCGCCTCAGCGACCGCCGCCACCGCCACCGGAGAATCCGCCGCCGGATGACCCGCTCGAGAAGCTCGAACCACCGTATTCGGCGTCGAAGAGTCGAAGGTGAAGTCGCTCGTGTCCCGCGGCTGCACGGGCGAGGGCGCAGCCTCGGCCGCCGCGGCGAGGGGGCCGAGCAGCACGAGGGGCACGATGGCGACAGCGGCGATCAGGCGCCTCGCGGGTGGGAGCACGAGGCAACACTAGACTCAAGCCGCTATGACGCGCGTGACCGTGGTGATCCCCTCGTATAACGATGCGGAGATGCTGCGGGGCTGCCTCGAGGCGCTCGCGGTGCAGACCCGCGCTCCCGACGAGATCGTCGTCGTCGACAACGGGAGCACGGATGACACGGCCGAGGTCGGCCGCGCCGCCGGCGCCCGCGTGGTCGTCGAACCCCTCCGCGGCACACTCCCGGCCTCCGCCGCGGGTTTCGACGCCGCGGACGGGGACCTCGTGGCCCGCCTCGACGCGGACTCGGTGCCGCGCGAGGACTGGATCGCGCGCGTCGTGGCCGCCTTCGAGGACGACCCCGAGCTGTGCTGGCTCAGCGGGCCTGGCGACTTCTACGGCGCCGGCCGCTTCGTGACCTGGGTGGCGGAGAACCTCTACATCGGCGGCTACGAGGCCTTCATCGGCTGGGTTCTCGCGCATCCGCCATTGTTCGGCTCGAACCTCGCCTTCCGCGCCGAGGCCTGGCGTTCGGTGCGCGACGACGTGCACCGAACCGTGCGGGAGGTGCACGACGACCTCGAGCTCGCGATCCACGTGCTGCCGCATCAGGGCGTGCGGTTCGACCGGACGCTGCGCGTGGGGGTATCGTCCCGCCCGTTCTCCTCATGGTCCGGGCTCGGCCGCCGGGTGGCCTGGGCGTGGATCACGGTGCGGATCAACTGGCGCGAACGCTCACTCCTCGACCGGAGACGGGAGCATCGTCGAGCGCAGCGGCGCTAGGCCGACTCGAACAGCGACACCATGTCGTGCACGAGCTGGTGCGGCGCCGTCTCGCACGGGCTGTGCCCGGTCGGGTACACCGCGAGCCGGGCGCCGATCGACTGCGCGAAGCCCGCATGCAGTTCGAGGGGCCACAGGTCGTGCGCGCCGACCGCCACGAGTTTCGGCATCGTCGCAGCTGCGAGCTCGGTGCGCAGGTCGGGCGAGCGCTTCATCATCGCGATGATGTCGGCGACGCTCTCGCGCCGGGTCAGCTCGAACCGGGAGCGCACGAAGGTGTTCCGCCCGGGCGGCACTCGGGTGTAGTTCTGTTTGACGCCCCAGATCATCAGGGCGGCGCCGATGCGCCCCGTCGTGAGACCCGTGAACGGCCCGAGCCGTTTGACCCCGCGGAAGCCCTGGCCGGGCTCCGGCGGGCAGCTGAGCAGGGTGAGGCTCGAGAACCGGCTCGGGCGCGCCGCGTAGGCGATCTGGGCGACCGTGCCCGCGAACGAGTAGCCGAGCACGTGCGCGGGTCCTCGGCCGATCACCGCGACGAGGTCGTCGACGAACAACTCGTGCGTGAAACGCTCCCCCGGCGGCGGGCCGGCCTCGAAGGACTCGTACTGGCCGGCCATGTCGTAGCTGACGACGCGGTAGCCGGCCGCCGCGATGAGCGGCAGCATGAGCACGAAGTCCTCCTTCGAGCCGGTGACCCCCGGCACGAGCACGACGAGGGGATGCCCCGGCTCCCCCATCGAGAGCGTCGCGAGTCGACCGCTCGGCGCGTCGGCCCACCCGCGTTCGGCGCCGTCCGGCAGGGCCCGCCAGTCGATATCGCCAATGGCCTCGTCGAGCGCCATCAGCTCCGCATCCGCACTCACGAAGGCGATGCTAACGCCGCGAGTGCTCCGCTGTCGTCACGCGGGTAACGAAGTCCGCGAGACGGTCGTACACCGCCCGGGACCCGGGATGGCGGCTGTCCTGCTGCCAGGTGTGCTGGGCCTCGTCGTCGACGAGCAGGTCGACCGCCACGTCATGCCCGCGCAGCGCCGCGACGTAGTTCACATTGGCGCGGTAGAACGGGTCCTTGAGGGAGGTCGTGACGAGCACGGGCGGGTGGCCGGCATCCAGCCACTCGATCGGCGAGAGGTGGCGGGCGGCCGCGCGCAGGGCTTCGGGATCCTTGGTGCGGCCCGGCAGCAGCATCCGCACGAAGCCGAGGCCGAGAATGAAGCCGCGCTCGAAGATCACCGAGAAGTCGAGGGCCGCGCAGTGCTGCACCATGCCGCGGATCGTCAGGCCGGGCACGGACGGGAGCGCGTAGTGCTCCGCGAGCTCCGGCCGACGCTGCGTGGCCGTGAGCATCGCGGCGATCTGCCCGCCCGCCGAGTCCCCGCCGAGCACGACGGCATCCGGATCCCCGCCGTAGTCGCGGATGTTGCGCGCCACCCAGGCGAGCGCGCGGTTGCCGTCCTCGAGCATGTGCTCCATGCGATGGCGCGGCGCCATGCGGTAGTTGACGTTGACGACGACCATGCCCGCGACCGCCTGCGACGCGCAGTATCGGGTGAGCGGCGCCTTGTCGCCCGAGGTCCAGCCGCCGCCGTGGAAGTACACGTAGACCGGCAGCGCTCCGTCGGAGTCCCGTGGCGCGATGACATCGAGCCGGTGGTGGCGGATGCCGTCGCCGACGTAGTCCACATCCATCGTGTAGTCCACGCCCGAGATCGGGTCGGCGGAGAACCGCTTGAGCTCCCCCGGGGCCAGGTGCGCCATGAGCGCCCGCCAGAGCCACACCGGCACCCGCGAGAGGTTCGGTGCGGTGATGGCCATGCCGCGACGGTAGCCCGCCCAGCCGCGAACCGGCTGGACGCCACCTTGGCGTGGGCCGTACGACCCTTGACCGCGGCTGAGCGTTCACTCGCCTGACACCGGGAATTCGCGCAACACTCCGTCACCTTGCACCCGCCGTGCATCGCAGGCTGCTCGAATTGCCTACGATTGATGCGTCTGCACCGATTATCCCGACGGAAAGCTGCCCCGTGACGATCCGCACGGCCGAGTACCCGAGGCCGGACCACTTCCTCCTCCACCTGAGCGACACGCATCTGCTCGGGCGGCACCGTCGCCTCTATGACACCGTCGACGCGGCGGAGCACCTGCAGCAGCTGCTCGAGGAGCTCGAGGCCTCGGAGGGTCGCCCCGAGGCGATCGTGATCACCGGCGATCTCGCCGACCGCGGCGAACCCGAGGCCTACGAGCAGCTGCGCGCAATGGTGGAACCGCTCGCCGCACGGCTCGGCGCGAAGATCATCTGGGTCATGGGCAACCACGACAACCGGGCGGCGTTCCGTTCCGCGCTGCTCTCGGAGTTCCCGAGCATGAAGCCCATCGACCGGGTGCACGAGCTCGGCGGCTTGCGCGTCATCACCCTCGACTCCACCGTGCCCGGCCACCACCACGGCGAGATCTCGGGCGCGCAGCTCGACTGGCTCGCCGAGGAGCTCTCGACGCCAGCGCCGCACGGCACGATCCTCGCGATGCACCATCCGCCGCTGCCGAGCGTGCTCGACCTCGCGGTCTCCGTCGAACTGCGCGACCAGTCAGGGCTCGCCGAGGTGCTCTTCGGCAGCGACGTGCGCAGCATCATCGCCGGCCACTTGCACTACAGCTCGACCGGAACGTTCGCCGGCATCCCGGTGTCGGTGGCGAGCGCGACGTGCTACACCCAGGATCTCAACGCGCCGGTCGGCGGCACGCGCGGCCGCGACGGCGCGCGCGCCTTCAACCTCGTGCACGTGTACCCGACCACCGTGCTGCACTCGGTGGTGCCGGTCGGTCAGTACGCGGCGCTGGACTGGGTCGACGCGGCCGAGACGCGGCGCAGGCTCGAGCAGTCCGGCGTCCGCATCCCGGAGCGGGTCAACCTGCCGGTTGCTCCCGAGCCGCCGATGACGATGCCGATCCCGCTGACGGTGTGATCGCCTCCCAGGGCGCGGGGATCGGGAAGTAGCGCTCGAGGAAGCGCTGCACCGTGCGGGTGCGCCGTTTCACCGAGATCTCGGGACGGCTGCCGTCGTTGAGGCAGAAGAAGTCGTAGTCGCGTTCGCGCAGCAGGCGGTCCATCTCCCCCGGCGCACGAGCCAGGGTCGTCTCGACGTACTTCACACGCGCCTCGGTCGACTGCACGGCCCGCCCGGTCATCAGCGCGTAGTAGTGGTAGAGCGAGTTGGTGACCGAGATGTCGCTCGCCGAACGGAACGCGCTCGCGGCGGTGCGCGCGAAGTCCTCGGGGAACTCCGCCTCGAGCTCGGCCATGACGCTGCGGCGCAGCGGGGTCGCCGCGTGCTCCAGGTGTCGCGTCGTCACGCGGCCGAAGCGCTCCCGCAGAAGGGCGCGATTGACGCGCGCGGCGTTCTCGAACCCGCTCCGCGACGGGTCGGCCTCCCCGAGGCCGATGCGTGTGGTCGCCTCGACGAACTTAGAGATGCCGCCGGGCGAGAAGAACATCCCGGCCCGCACGGGGCGACCGAAGAACATGTCGTCGTTCGAGTACAGGAAGTGCTCGCTGAGGCCCTGGATGCGGTGCAGCTGGCTCTCGACCGCGTGCGAGTTGTGGGTCGGCAGCACGCTCGGGTCCGCGAAGAACTCCTCACTGCGCACGATCGTGACCCGTGGATGCTCGGCGAGCCAGGCGGGACGCGGCGAGTCGGTGACGATGAAGATGCGCCGCACCCACGGCGCGAAGGTCGCGACGCTGCGCAGCGCGTACCTGAGCTCGTCGATCTGGCGGAACCTGGCCTCCGAGTCGTCACCGTCGCCGACGACGTAGGCCGCCATGCGCTGGGCGCGTGCCCGCTGGAACTGGGAATCGGTGCCGTCGACCCAGGAGAAGACCATGTCGATCTCGAAGTCGACATCGCTCGCGAGCGGCTCGAACATGCCCGCGAGGGTGCGCCATTGGCGCCCGTGCAGTTCCACGGTCGCCTCGACCGCCTCGGTGCGCGGCAGCCTGCGGCGCATGAGCGCGTTCTCCGCCGGCGTCACGATCTCCTCGCTGCCGAAGTCCCAGAACTCGAGGCGCACCCCGGCTGCCGCCCCGAAGCGCAGCCGTCCGGAGGATGTGACGCGCGGCCGGTACAACCGCAGCACCCGGGGGTCGCGCGTGGTCGCGAGCGCGCCGTCGGCGACGAGCACGGCGGCCTCGCCCCCGCCGCGCGAGTAGAACGGCTCGGCCGCGAAGGCCGTCGCGAGCGCGGCCTCGACCTCCGCGAATCGCGCGTGGTCGAGCGCGAGCGTGGGGCGGTCGTCGTCACGGCGCACCAGGAGGTGGTCGATGCCCGCGGCATCCAGAGCATCGTGCAGGGCCACGAGATCCTCGATCGTGGCCTCGCGGAAACCCAGGCTCTCGTTGAGGAGCTCGAACCGCCCCTTGCGCAGGCGCACGTCGCCGCGGGAGAGCAGGCGCGCGTGCGCCCCCGGGCCGACGATGGTGAGTCCGGATGCCACCTAGCGCACGGCCGGGGTCGAGGCGAGCGCGTCCCGGAGCAGGCTCGAGAGGGCCGCGAGCTGAACGTTGGCCTCGGCGGCGAGGTTCTCATCCGAACCGTCGAGGGCGCGGGCGGCGAGCCCGGCCTTCGAGTCGATGAGCTCGGCGATGCGGGCGTCGATCGTGTGCGCGGCGATGATGCGCCACGCGGTCACGGGCAGCTCCTGGCCGATGCGGTGCACCCGGTCGATGGCCTGGGTCTGCTCGGCGCTCGTCCAGCTCAGCTCGGCGAGCACGACGTTGGAGGCCGCCTGCAGGTTGAGCCCGACGCCGGCCGCGGTGAGCGAGGCGACGACGACCGCGACTCGCGGGTCGTTCGCGAAGGAGTCGATCGCCTCCTGGCGCGCCTTGGGCGTCTGGTCGCCGCGGATCGAGACGGCCTTGAGGCCGACGCGCTCGAAGTGGTCCTCCGCCGCGTCCATGACGTCGATGTGCTTGGCGAAGAACACGACCTTGCCGACCGAGCGCGCGAGCTGCGCTGTGTAGTCGGCGGCGAGGGTGGCCTTGGCCTGGCCGATCCTGCGGACCATCGTGAAGACGTTCTCCCCGGTCGTCGCGCCCTTGGACTCCTCGAGCTCGGCGTGCGCGACAGCGCGGATGAGATCCTCGTCGGAGGCGTCCGGCCTGAGCGCCCTGATCCGGTCGAAGCGCTGCATGAGCCGGGCGGTGAGCGCCGCCTCGGCGGCACGGATCGACCGACCGAGATCGTCGTCGAGCTCGACGGGCACGTCGGCGATGCGGCGCGCGGGGATGTCGGCGGCGACATCCACCTTCTTGCGGCGGACGATGCCCATGTCGACGACCGCGCGCCTGGCGGCCGGAAAGAAGCCGAGATCGGCCGGAGTGAGCCCCGTCTCCTCGAGCCGCTCCATGAGCTCGGGCAGCGGCTTCTTCTCATCGATCCAGCCGAGGAACTGCCAGATGGCGCGGAAGTCCTCGATCGAGTTGATGAGCGGCGTGCCGGTCAGGGCCATCATGAGGGCTCTCGGCGAGGTCGCGCGGATCGACTTGGAGAGCGCGAGCACATGCTTGGAGCGCTCCGACTTGAGGTTCTTGATGAAGTGCGCCTCGTCGACGACCATGCCCTTGAAGCCGAACCGGCCGAGCCAGCCCACGTGCCGGTCGAGGATCTCGTAGTTGACGATCACGACGTCGCTGAACGCGTCCACGTCGTTGCCGTCGCCGTGCACGACGGTCGCCGTGCGGCCGGGGGTCCAGAGCTCGACCTCGCGGGCCCAGTTGGTCTTGACCACGTTGGGCACGACCACCAGCAGCGGGTAGGAGTTGGATGCCTCTGCCGCGAGCAGCGCCTGCGCGGTCTTGCCCAGGCCCGGCTCGTCCGCGAGCAGGAACGTGCGGTGGCCCCGGCGCACCTCCTCGACGAAGCGCGCCTGGTGGCGCATCATCTCGTTCTCGCCGCGCGTGCGCAGCGTCGTGGCCTCCGGGAGCTCCATCGTCGCCGCTCCCCCGCCCGCGCCGTATTCGAAGGAACGGAACAGGGGTTCGATCAGCTCCCAGTTGGCGAGGCGGTTGACCTTCGCCGGCGCGGCGTTGACGGCGCTGAAGTCGGGGGCCAGGAACGGGTTCGACATCTGCATCTGGCGTACGGATGCCGGCACCACCTGCTTCTCCACCTGCTTGTCGACGGGCTTGGGCTCGGTCGCGATCACGAGCTCGTCAGGGCTCAGCTCGACGCCGGCGGCCAGCAGCAGGTCGCGGCGCAGGGTGCGCGCCGCGGCGGTCACGGGCGCGTCGTCGGCGAGCATCGCGATGAGGCTCGTGTCGCGCGCCGCCGTCTTGGCGAGGATGCCGGCGAGCCCGTCGAGACGCTTCTGCTCGTTGGCACGCTCCCCGTCGGTCAGGCTCTTGTCGGTCTTGACGCGGGTGCGCTCCTCGCGCAGCAGCAGCGCGGCCACCTGGAATCGGGCGCGATTGGCGGGCTTGAGCGGCCCCTTCTGCACCGCGGCCTCGACCTCCCGGGCGGCACGGGCGAGCACCGGGATGACCCCGACGTCGTCGCCGGGGCGCACGCGCCGTCGCTGATTCGTCGACTGGCGCTGGGGGGTTCGCTGGCGCTGACCTGATGCCACGTGGTGAGTCTCCTAGCGGTGCGGCGATGCTGCCGAACCGCGGTCGCGGGATGCTGTGCGGAACGCCACCGGTGGTGTTCCCCGATGACGGCGCCCGGCCGATGGTCCAGACCCAGTCGAGAGAGCGGCTGGTGGGTTCGGCGTGACGCTGGTTTCAGTGTACGCCCAAACGACGGCAGGCGGTGCTATCGGGCGGATGAACCGGGCTCCCGAACCCGGATGAGCGCACCGGCCGCAATAAAGACGATCGCCGCGAGGTACTGCAGGGCGAGCCACAGTTCGGGCGCGCCGATGTCGATCGGCAGCACCGGGTTCCACGCCACCGCGATCGGCACCAGGCCGGCCAGCCACCACCACTGCCTGGCCTGCCAGGCGAACACGGCGACGATGAGGGCGAAGATGCTCGTGATGTAGCGGACCACCGTGAAACCATCCGAGTCGATGATCGCGACCCCGATGAGCAGGGCGATGACGGCGATGATCGCGGGGATGAGCGCCGTGCGCCTGCTGCGGTCGGGATAGCGCGTGCTCACCCCGAAAGACTACTCGCGGCGCGGCGACGGCCCCCACTACGCTATGCCTCGACGGTCGCCGCGACCGAAGGAAGGGTGTTGATCATGGGTCTGTTCGACAGCATCGCGGAGGGCTTCCGCAACCTCACGGGCGGAGTGGACCAGCAGCTGCTCGCGACCGGGCTGCTCGCGCGCGGCGAGATCCTCGGCGTGGATCCGTCGGGCACGACCGTGACGATCGGCAACGGCATCCCCGAGCGCAACTGCAGCTTCACGCTGCGCGTGATGATGGATGGTCAGCAGCCCTTCGACGCAACGGTGTCGCAGCGCGTGCAGGAACTCTGGATCCCGCAGCTGCAGCAGGGTGCCGTCGTCGCCGTGCGGGTCGACGCCGCCGACCATAGCAAGGTCGCCATCGACTTCTCCACCCAGCCGCCCGAGGTGAAGCTTCCGGAGTCGACCGGTGAGAACAGCGCGGCGTGGATTCTCGAGCACGGCAAGCCCGTCACGGTCGTGCTCGTCGCGAACCAGCCCATCGGCGTCAACAACCACAAGGGCGACCCCGTGCACGCGCTCACCCTGACGATCGCGACCGGCGTCGACACGCCCTACCAGGTGCAGGTCGGCAACGCCGTGCCCGCGAGCGCGCTGCCCCTGCTCTTCCCGGGCTCGAAGCTGCACGCGAAGGTCGGCGAGGGCGCCAACGATGTCGTCGTCGACTGGGCCGCCGGGGCGGCCACCTGACCCTCGTCGGCCGCAAGACCGGGTCAGACGCCGCCGCCACCGCCGCCGCCACCGCCACCACCGGAGCCGCCACCGCCGCCCGAGCCGCCGCTCGAGCTGCTCGAGGAGCTGCCCGAGTACGAGGTGGACACGCTGGAGGACAGCGAGCCGATGCTCGAGGCGAACACGGCCGCGTTGAAGGCCCCGGTGCCCGAGTACCAGTCGGGTGAGGAGTCGGTGTAGTACTTGCCGAGCTCCTGCGCCCACTGCCGCTCCAGGCCGAACAGCACGGCGTACGGCAGCAGCTTCTCGTAGATCTTGACGACCTCGCGCGGGTCGCTCGTCGAGACCGGGGTGCGCTCGGCCCCGGTCGGGCTCTGCAGCATCCGCAGCCGGTCGGCCTCGGCGAGCCGGATATACAGCTCGAGCCCCTTGAGGTGGTCGCGCAGTTCCGCGCCCTCCGCTGTCAGCGGAGAGCGGAACACCGTGCTGAACACGATGAGCGCGGCGACGACCGGCAAGGGCATGAGCAGCAGAGGCAGCAGGCCGCCGCTGGAGGCCTCGAGCATGAGCGAGCCGAAGACGATCGTCGCGACGCCGCCGAGGATCGCCAGCAGCGCGGGCAGGATGCCGAGCGCGGAGGCGCCCTTGCGCAGGCCGCGCGCCTTCGTGGCGGCGGTCGTGGACTGCACGATGCCGCGGACGGACTGGCTCAACTGCACATCCCGGCTCGACATCAGGTACCCGGTGCCCGGCTGCAGCTGCAAGCCGAAGAGCGAGTAGGCCAGCTGCAGCGGCGCCCCCTCGAGCCCTTCCGGGTCGACGAGTTCGAGCAGGTAGGTGTTGCCGCGGGCGAAGAACCCGGTCTTCGGGGTCTCGACGATGCGGATGTGGCGGCGCACCGCGAGGTCGACGAACTGCGCTGCGGCGCCCTTGTTCGTGCGTCGGAGGATCGCTGCCGCCGTGAACAGGTCGAGTCCCTCCGGTGGGCTGTACTCGGCGATCACCGTGGGCCGTCCGCGGCCGTCGGCGAGCCGCGTCATCCGCAGCCCGATCGCCCAGATCGCGGCGATGATCGCCGCGATCACACCGAGCAACTGCGGGATCGCGAAAGGCGAGCCGAAGTACGAGCGATCGCGTTCCACGAAGGTGTGCGGCGCAAAGCCGATCGCGACCGTCACGTTCTCATAGGGGAAGATGTCGGCGACCGTGGTCTCGAGCACCGTCTCCTCGGCCCCGTCGGTGCGCTCCAGCACGCAGGGCTCGTCCGAGCCCTCGTAGCCCTGGTAGCACGCGGCCTGACCCGTGAGCGTGCCAGCGAGGTCGGTCGGGACGTGCACGCGCGCCGTGACGCTGCCGAACGGCTGCTGCCATCCCGTGCCGTTGGTGTCCCAGTAGAATTCGTCGTCGTTGGTGTCGGGGAAGAACCGCGTGACGTTGTGCTGGGTGTAGGTGAAGACGTAGGTCTGCGTGCCGTGCACGAAGGTCGAGGCGGCGCTCGTGATCAGCAGGAAGCCGTCCTCGTCGGTCTCCAGCTCATACGGTCGCGGATTGCCGTCGCCGTCGGTGACGCTCTGCACCGAGATGTCGGTGGGCTCGCCGAGATAGAAGCTGGGGATCGCCCGCCGCATGCCGCGGTTCTGGTCGAACTCGGGGAAGACGGCGACGAAGGTCTCGACCGTCTTCAGGGTCGAGCGGCCGGCCTCGTCGACATCGAGGTAGTAGTCGGCGGAGAAGCTCTCGAACACGAAGTCGTCGACTCCGGTGACGACGATCCTTGCGGCGGCGGGTTCGGCGGGGGCCGCGGATGCCGCTCCCCCGGCGCCGAGGAGCGAGAGGAGCACGAGGGATCCGGCGAGCAGTGGCTTCAGCACGGCCCCACGCTATTGGATCGGGCGGCATTGAAGAAAGCACCGGGGCCGCTGGGTAGGCTCGGAGCATGTCCGATGACGCCGCGGTCGCCCGCCTCCAAACCCTGCTGCGCATCCCCACGATCTCCCGCTATGCGGAGGCGGAGGTCGACCGCGACCAGTTCGAGCGCTTCATCTCCACCCTCGCCCAGCTGTACCCCTTCGTGCACTCCCGGCTGGAGCGCGAGCGCGTCGCGGGCTATTCGCTGCTGTTCCGGTGGCCGGGTCGATCGGCGACCGAGCCGACGGTGCTCATGGCGCACTACGACGTGGTCGCCGCGAGCGATGCCGGGTGGAAGCATCCGCCGTTCGCGGGCGAGCTCAGCGGCTCGGGCGAGGAACGGCTGGTCTGGGGTCGCGGGACGCTCGACGACAAGGGCGCGCTCGTCGCGATTCTCGAGGCGGTCGAGTCGCAGCTCGCGGCCGGCGTCGTGCCCGCGCAGGACGTCTACCTCGTGTTCGGGCATGACGAGGAGACCGCGAGCACCGGTGCGCGCGCCGTCGTCGACCTGCTCGAGAGCCGCGGCGTGCGCCCCGCGCTCGTGCTGGACGAGGGCGGCGCGATCGCGAGCGACGCCTTCCCTGGCGTCACCGCCCCGGTCGCCTTCGTGGGTGTCGGCGAGAAGGCGCCGAACACGTTCCGGCTCATCGTCGACCAGCCCGGCGGTCACGCCTCGACGCCCCCGAAGGTGACCGCGACGGTGCGGCTCGCGAAGGCGATCGTGCGCCTCAACGAGAAGCCGTTCCGGGCATCCCTCACGCCGACGACGGCGGAGATGCTGCACACGGTGGGCCTGAGCACGCGCGGGGTGCTGGGCTTCGCCTTCCGCAACGCGCGCTGGCTGTGGCCGGTGCTGCTGCCGATCATGTCGCGGCGCAGCGCCGAGCTCAACGCCATGAGCCGCACCACCCAGGCCGTCACCATGCTCGAGGCCGGCGAGGCCGTCAACGCGCTCGCCGAGCACGCGACCGCGACCGTCAACGTGCGGATCGCGGTCGACTCCACGGTCGACAAGGCCCTCGCGCACATCACACGGGCGATCAGGGACGAGCGCGTACGCGTCGAGGTGGTCTCCCCCCAGGAGCCCGTGCCGGTCTCGCAACTCGGCGGCATGGCCTGGGAGCTCGTGGCGGGCACGATCGAGAAGACGTTCCCCGAGGCGATCGTCACGCCCTACCTGCAGACCGGGGCGACGGATTCGCGGCACTTCACGCGCATCAGCCGCGGCGTCTACCGGTTCTCACCGTTCGACATGACGCGCGAGGAGCGCGACACCCTGCACGCCCGCAATGAGCGGATGCGCGTGTCGTCCTGGCTCGGCGGCATCGAGTTCTACCGCGCCCTCGTCGCCGCGCTCTGAACGAAGCCGCAGCGGCGCTCAGCCCTCGCGGACGACCGTGATCGGCCGGCTCATCGGCGGGGCGTCATCGAGGCGCTCGAGGGCCGGCCGGAGTTCGCCGAGCCAGGCCTCGTAACCGGCCTCGGTGAGGTGCAGTCGGTCGTCCGAGAAGCGCGGGTCGATCTCGCCGTCCTGCAGCGCGAGCGCAGGCCACAGGTCGAGGTACTGCGCGTTGACGCTCGGCGAGAACTGCCGCAGGTGACGATTGGCGTCCTGCACCTGCTCGGCGAACTCGCGCCCCCGCGGCATGATCGACTGCACGAGCATCCTCGTGCCCGGGAGGTCGCGACGCAGCGTCACGAGCAGGTACTCGATGTTGCGCACGAGGTGCTCGACGGACTTGCGGTGACCGAGGTCGTTCGTGCCGGCGAGCAGGGCGATCTCCTGCGGGCGCAGCGCGAGCACCTCATCGACGCGGGCGATCACGTCGTCCGTGGTGTTGCCGCTGACCCCGAGGTTGTGGGCGCGGCGATCGGGGAACCAGTCGGCCCAGTGCCCGTGCGCGGTGATGCTGTCGCCCAGGAACACGATGCTCGGGCGGGAGTCTGTCGACGTGTCGTCGGTCATGATGGCGCTTCCGGTCGCGGGCGGGTGATCGTCCGCCACTTCCATAATGCTGCACTCAGTCGGCGCGGTCCAGCCGGGGCAGCCCCATGGCGCGCTGATCGGTGGCGAGCCAGCGGTCGAGCTCCCCCGGGCGGTCGGTGATGATGCCGTCGACGCCAAGAGTGATCGCCTCGGTCCAGGTGTCCGCGTCGTTGAGGGTGTAGAGCAGCACGCCGAGCCCGGCGTCCTGGATCCGCGCGACGGCATCCGGCTGCTGCTCGGCGAAGGCGCTGCTCGTGACGATCACGATCGCCCCGCAGGTGCCGGCGAGGATCGCGGGGTCGCCCACGACCTGGCGGGCGATGACCGCCCGGGGGATGTCGGGCGCCACCGAGCGCAGATGCCGCAGGCTCACGATGTCGAAGCTCGCCACGATCACGCGCTCATCGAGCCGGCGGGACTGGATCTCGGCGACGACCGGAGCGAGCTGCGCGGCGTTCCACGACCCCTTCACCTCGAGGATGATGCGCTTCTGACTCGGCGCGACGAGATCCAGGAACTCCTCGAGCCGGGGAACCCTGGTTCCCCGGAACTCCGGGGCGTACCAGGCGCCGGCGTCGAGATCGCTGAGCTGCTCCCACGTGAGCGCCCAGACCGGGCCGGAGCCGTCGGTCGTTCGGTCGAGGGTCCAGTCGTGCATGAGCACGGGCACGCCATCGGCCGTCAACTGCAGGTCGGTCTCCACGAAATCGGCGTCGCCGGCGATCGCAAGGCGCATCGCCGCGAGCGTGTTCTCCGGCGCGCCCGCCTTGTCACCGCGGTGCCCCGCAATGAGCACGTGCCGGTCGGCGACGCGCGCCGCCGCGAGCGGGTCGGCGGCCTGGCTCGCCGTGACATCCGGGCTCAGGACCGGCACGGCGACGAGCGCCGTGGTCATGGCCGCCGCGACCATCGCGGTGCGATGCCGTGACGTGAGCCACCCGGATGTCGCCATCGACACGCCGTTCTCTCGGGTTCGCCCGCGCCATTGCGGGTCCACCCAGCCTAGCGGCTGCCGTTACCGTTTCGTGATATTTCGTTCACCAGATGTTCAGATGAGGGCCTTGGTGTGCCAGACGGTCTTCGTCTCGGTGAGCGCGACGATGCGGTCGAGCGTGCGAGAGGGCATGCCGGGCTCGGGCGGCAGCACCCGCTTGAGCGTGTCCGCGGCCATCACCTGCAGCTCGAC
>JBAQPI010000345.1:0-2536 GCA_049305635.1 Rhodoglobus sp.
CCCGTTGACGAGGAGGTTCGGGAAGGCGGCGGGCAGCACCTCGGGCTGCGTGAGCGAGTTGTCGTAGTTGGGCACGAAGTCGACCACGTCCTCGTCGAGATCGTCGGTCATGGCGAGAGCGGCGGACTGCAGCCGCGCCTCGGTGTAGCGGGGGGCGGCGGGGCCGTCGTCGAGTGTGCCGAAGTTGCCGTGGCCGTCGATGAGGGGCACACGCAGCACGAAGTCCTGGGTCAGTCGCACCATCGCGTCGTAGATGGAGGCGTCACCGTGCGGGTGCAGCTTGCCCATGACATCGCCGACCACGCGCGAGGACTTGACGTGCCCGCGGTCGGGCCGCAGCCCCATCTCCCGCATCTGGAACAGGATGCGGCGCTGCACCGGCTTGAGCCCGTCGCGGGCATCCGGGAGGGCCCTCGCGTAGATGACGGAGTACGCGTACTCGAGGAACGAGCCCTCCATCTCGGTGGAGAGGTCGATGTCTTCGATGCGTTCGCCGGCGGAGGAGGCCTGGGTCGGTTTCTCGGGGGTAGCCATAGGATCGACCCCATGCTACCGGCGCCCGAAACCGACGGGCCGAGCCTTGCCGATGTGCTGCGAAGTTGCCTCGAGTCGATCTCGGGAAGTGCCAACCGGCTGTCCTTGCCTGCCGTGGACAGCGCGATCGTGCTGCTCATCGATGGCCTCGGGGCCGAGGCGCTGCGTGCGCGTGCCGGTCATGCGCGCACCCTCGCCGGCGCCATGGGCAAGCGGGACGTCATCGTCTCGGGTTTCCCGACCACGACCGCCGCGGCGTTGGCCTCGCTGACCACGGGGCTCCCGCCGGGGCAGCACGGTCTGGTCGGCTACTCCGTGCGCGACGCCGAGAACGACCGCATGGTCAACCAGCTCACCGGCTGGGACGACCGGCTCGATCCGCAGTTATGGCAGCCGTTCCCCACCATCTTCGAGACGGCACGCGAGCGGGGGTTCACGCCGTTCGCGATCGGTCAGGCCAAGTTCGCGGACTCCGGCTTCACGCGCGCGGTGCTCCGCGGGGCGCGGTACCTCGATGCGAAGAGCATCGGCGCGCGGCTCGAGCTCGCAACCGAGCGCGCCGGCACGCCGGGGTCGCTCGTGTACGTGTACGTGCCGGAACTCGACCAGGCCGGGCACGCGCACGGCTGGCAGTCGCCGCACTTCACGCGCGCGCTCGAGGAGACGGATGCCGCCGTGCGCGCGGCCGTCGCGAACCTCGGGCCGCGCACCGGCATGCTCGTGACCGCCGATCACGGCAGGATCGACATCCCCGCGACGGCACACGTGCTCGTGGACGCCGTGCCCGAGCTGATCGCGGGCGTGCGGTTCGTCGCGGGGGAGCCGCGTTGTCTCCAACTGCACCTCGATCCGAGCGCCGACGTGGCGGCCCTCGCGGCCGCGTGGCGGGAGGTCGAGGGCGACCGGGCCTGGATCGCGACGCGCCAGGAGGCGATCGCCGCGGGCTGGTTCGGCGAGGTGCGGGAGCAGGTCGTGCCGCGCATCGGCGACATCCTCGTGGCGGCGCGCAAGAACGTGGCCTACTACCTCACGGGTTCGGCCGGCAGGAAGATGGTGGGTCAGCACGGCTCCTGGTCGCCGGCGGAGTCGCGCGTGCCGTTGCTGCGATTCGGCGCCTACGCGACCTGATCAGGCCGGGTCGTCCTCGGGCCGTGCGCCGAAGACGATCTCGTCCCAGCTGGGCATCGTCGCGCGGCCCTTCTTGACGCGGGGCTGCGGCTGGGTGCTCCGCGGGGACGCCGGCGATTGCTCGGCGACCTCCTCGATCGGGACGTCGACGAGGCGGATCGAACCCGTCGAGGGATGCGCGGCGCGGGCGTTCTCGTCGTCGAAGCTCGCCGACTCCCGCTCGCCGCGACGGCGTCTGAGGGCTTCGAGGAGGTCGGCGGTCTGGTTGCCCTGCACCGCCTCCTCCTCGCGGCGAGCGATGGGGATCGGCTTGACGACGGGGGCGGTCACGGGCAGCTGGGACTCGTCGATCGCGAAGGCGCCGCTGTCGAACCGCGTCGCGTCGGCCGACTCCGCCGCGACGGCACGCAACCGGGGCATCAGCGGCCCCGCCGCCTCGCCCTGCGAGAGCGAGATCGCCTCGGAGTTGAGCGGCACGAGCGAGTGCTTCTTGGGATCGAACTGCCAGCGCGCGTCGTGGTCGATGTGATTCGCGGTGAACGAGAGCTTCACGATCCAGCCGCTGGCGAGCTCCTTCCAGCTCGCCCAGCGCTCGCCGAGCGCCCCGAGCTCGTGCAGCCGCTCGCGGATCGCGGTGCCGAAGCTCTTGCCCTGGCTCAGCGGGTCGGTGTCCCCGGCCATCCGCACGGGTACGGCGAGGGCGGACTGCACGACGAACTCGCGTTCGGCGATCACCGGCCCCTCGAAGCGCTGGATGTACTCGAGCGGCGCGCCCGTGATGGAAGCCACATCCTGGGCCGACATGCCCGAGCGGATATGCGCCTGGATCTCCTTGGGCGAGAGCTTCGGCCCCGTTCCGGGGTCTGGCACGCTC
>JBAQPI010000346.1:0-4911 GCA_049305635.1 Rhodoglobus sp.
CCGAGGTTGATGTGCGCGGGGGTGACGACCGAGGGCTTGCCGTCGACCTCGTCGTAGTAGACGTTCTGGCTCGGGAACTCCTTGAGCGTCTGCACGATCGCCCACGCGATGAGGTGCGTGAAGGAGACCTTGCCGCCACGGGCGCGCTTCAGGTGGTTGTTGATGACGACGCGGTTGTCGATCATGAGCTTCGCCGGCACGGTGCGCACGCTGGTGGCGGTCGGCACGGTGAGCGAGGCATCCATGTTCGCGGCGAGCGACTTCGCCGCGCCCTTGAGCACCGCGACCTCGTTCTCGAGCTGGGCCGCCGGCTCCGCGTCCGACGGCGCCGCGATCGGCGGGGTCGCGGGCGCCTGCGCCGGGATGGGCTGCGGCTTGGCCTGGACCGAGGTCGTCTTCGCGATGGGGGTCGTGCCCGTGGTGGGTTCGGCGGGTTCGACGGGGGCCGCCTCGGCGATCACCTCGCGGATCTGCGGCTCACCGGCCGTGGGGAGCATCCCCTCGGTGCGGTGGTAGTGCTCGAGCGTCGGCCACCAGGACTGGTCGACGGAATTCTTGTCACGGAGGTACCGTTCGTACATCTCGTCGACGAGCCACTCGTTGGCTCCGAACTCACCCGATGAATCGCCTTCGGGTGCGATTCCGGTCACTTGGCTCGACACAGCCGACCGCCCACTTTCTGGTTGCGGCACCGGTCCAGCGCGGACACGGGCCTCGGATTACACCGCCGTCCAGCTTAATCGGTATGCCGGGCCCGTGCTGGCCCCGGCGCGGAAAGATAGCGTAAAGATCATGCATTTCTACGAGACCGCCCCGAGGCACGACCTCACCTACTCCGACGTGTTCCTCGTGCCATCCCGTTCGGCGGTGACGAGCCGGCTGGATGTCTCGCTCGCGCCGAACGACGGCAGCGGGGCGAGCATCCCGATCGTCTCGGCCAACATGAACTCGGTCACCGGGCCGAGGCTGGCCGCGACCCTCGCCAGGCGCGGCGGGCTCGGCGTGTTGCCGCAGGACATGCACGCCCAGGATCTGGATGCCGCGATCCGTTGGGTGAAGGCCCAGCCCGTCGCCTTCGACGCGGCCGTCGACCTGCCGCCGTCCGCGACGGTGCGGGACGCGCTCGCGCTGCTGCCCGCCGTCGCCGGGCACGGCATCGTCGTCCACGACGAGCACGGCACCCTGCTCGGCGTCATCGAGGCCGAGCGGCTCGGCACGGCGATGCCGGATGCCCCGATCGGGGACCTGCTCGGGGGCAGGCTCGCCGCGATCGAGGCCGACGATGTCGACGGCCCGCGCGCGGCCTTCGATCTCATGGTCGCCGCCGAGCTCGAGTTCGCTCCCGTGCTGCGCGACGGGCGGGTGGTCGGCACCCTCAGCCGCAAGGGCGCCCTGCGATCGACCCTCTACGACCCCGCCCTCGACGCGCAGGGTCGCCTCGTCGTCGCCGCCGCCGTCGGCATCAACGGTGACGTCGCGACCAAGGCGCGCGCGATCGTCGAGGCGGGTGCCGACGTGCTCGTGATCGACACCGCGCACGGGCATCAGGATGCCATGGTGCGCGCGATCACCGCCGTCGCCGCACTCGGGCTGGGCGTGCCCATCGTCGCGGGGAACGTCGTGACCGCGGAGGCGGTCGCCGACCTGGTGGGCGCCGGCGCGACCATCATCAAGGTCGGCGTCGGCCCGGGCGCGATGTGCACGACCCGAATGATGACGGCGGTCGGCCGGCCGCAGTTCTCCGCGGTGCTCGAGACGGCGGATGCCGCCCGCGGCCTGGGCGCGCACGTCTGGGCGGACGGCGGGGTGCGCTACCCGCGCGACGTGGCGCTCGCGCTGGCCGCGGGTGCGGCATCCGTCATGATCGGCTCCTGGTTCGCGGGCACGATCGAGGCGCCGGGCACCCTCGCCCTCGACGAGCAGGGCCGTGCCTACAAGGAGAGCTGGGGCATGGCCTCGACGAAGGCGGTCAGGGAGCGCTTCGATCGCCTCGACGCCTACGAGCTCGCGCGCAAGACCCTCTTCGCGGAGGGCATCTCGAGTTCGAGGATCTACCTCGACCCGTTGCGCCCCTCCCTCGAGGATCTGCTCGACATGATCACCTCGGGGCTGCGCAGCTCGCTCAGCTACGCGGGGGCGACGACGCTCGCGGAGTTCCACGAGCGGGCGCTCGTCGGCATCCAGTCTGCGGCGGGATATGAGGAGGGCAAGGCCCTCCCGGTGTCGTGGTGACCCGCGCACGCTAGACTCGCCGGAACGATGGACGACCCTCCCAGTAGACGCCCGGCCGAGCGCACATGAACGAGTGGATCATGCTCGCAGTCGGCATCGTGCTGACCATCGGCACCGGGCTCTTCGTGGCGAGCGAGTTCGCCCTCGTCAATCTCGAGCGCTCGGAACTCGAGGCCAGGCAGCGGCGCGGTGAGCGCCATCTCGGCGTCGTCATCGGTGCCCTCAAGCGCACCTCGACCCACCTCTCGAGCGCACAGCTCGGCATCACCCTCACGACCCTGCTCACCGGCTACATGCTCGAGCCGGCCCTGAGCGTGTGGTTCGAGCCGCTGTTCACCGGGATCGGGATCCCGGATGCCGCGTCCCGCGTCATCGCGACCGTCATCGCCGTGACGATCGCGACCCTGCTCTCGATGATCCTCGGCGAGCTCGTGCCCAAGAATCTCGCCCTCGCGATCCCGCGGGCGACGGCCAAGGTGGTCATCCCGTTCCAGGTGGCGTTCACGGCCGTGTTCAGGCCGGCGGTGGCGCTCCTGAACAACTCGGCCAACGGCATCCTGCGGCTCATCGGCATCGAGCCGAAGGAGGAGCTCTCCGGCGCCCGAACCGCGGAGGAGCTCACCTCCCTCGTGCGCCGCTCCGCGAGCGAGGGCGCACTCGAGAGCGACACCGCGACGCTGCTGGCCCGCACGCTCGCCTTCTCCGACCACACCGCGCAGGACGTCATGACGCCGCGTCCGCGACTGGCGAGCGTCGGCCGCCTCGACACCGCGCAAGAGGTCATCGACCTCGCGCGTCGCACGGGCCTGTCCCGATTCCCGGTCATCGACGACGGCATCGACGACGTCGTCGGGCTCGTGCACGTCAAGCAGGCCGTCGCGGTGCCGCACGAGCGCCGCGCGGAGGTGCCGGTGTCCGCGCTGCAGTCCGACGCCCTCCGGGTGCCCGAGACGATGCGACTCGACACCCTGCTCGCGGAGCTGCGCGGCCGCGGCTACCAGATGGCCGTCGTCGTTGACGAGTACGGCGGCACCGCCGGGGTGGCGACGCTCGAGGACCTCGTCGAGGAGCTGGTGGGCGAGGTCTCCGACGAGCACGACCGCTCCAAGCCCGACGTGGTGCGCTCCCGGGACTGGTTCACGTTCCCCGGCATCCTGAGGCCGGACGAGCTCCTGGAGCGCACGGGGGTGGTGGTGCCCGAGGAGGGGCCGTACGAGACGGTCGCTGGCTGGATCATGAGCGAACTTGGCCGGCTGCCCGCGGTCGGCGACGAGCTGGAGCTCGAGGCCGGCGTGTTCCGGATCGAGCGGCTCGACGGCAGACGGATCGACCGCGTGCGGTACACCCCGCGGCGCGAGGCACCACCCGAAGGCGGTGGCGCCTGATGGACTGGTGGGGCATCGCCTGGCTGTTCGTGCTGCTCGCGATCAACGCGTTCTTCGTCGCCGCCGAGTTCGCGGTCATCTCGGCGCGCCGTTCGCAGATCGAGCCGCGTGCCGAGGCCGGTTCCCGCGCGGCCAGGACCGCGCTGTGGGCGATGGAGCACGCGACCCTTATGCTCGCGGCCTGCCAGCTCGGCATCACGGTGTGCTCGCTGCTGATCCTCAACGTCTCCGAGCCGGCCATCCACCACCTGGTGCAGGTGCCGCTCGAGCTGACCGGCCTTCCCGAGGAGGTCGTCTCGACCGTCGCCTTCGTGATCGCGCTGCTCATCGTGTCCTTCCTGCACGTCGTGTTCGGCGAGATGGTGCCCAAGAACCTCTCGTTCTCGGTTCCCGACCGCGCGGTGCTCATCCTCGCGACCCCGCTCGTGCTCGTCGCGACGGTGTTCCGCCCCGTCATCGTCGCCCTCAACGCGACGGCCAACGGCGTGCTGCGGCTGTTCCGCGTCGAGCCGAAGAGCGAGGCGAACAGCGTCTTCACCCTCGACGAGGTCGCGACGATCGTCGCGCAGTCCACGAGGGAGGGTGTGCTGACGGATGTCGGCGGCACGCTCAGCGCGGCCTTCGAGTTCACCGAGAAGAAGGTGCAGGACATCGCGCTGGCGATGCCGGGTCTCATCACGCTCCCCGAGGATGCCACGCCGGCCGACGTCGAGCGCGCCGTCGCGCAGCACGGGTTCAGCCGCTACATCCTCGTCGACGAGACCGGGGAGCCCTCCGGCTACCTGCACCTCAAGGACGTCATCGACCTCGAGGAGGACGAGTTCACCGAGCCGGTGCCGCCGAAGCGCATCCGCCAGCTCATCTCGATCTTCCGCGGCACCGACCTCGAGGACGCGCTCGCGACGATGCGCCGCTCCGGGGTGCACGTCGCGCGCGCCTTCGACGAGAGCGGGGCGACCCGGGGCGTGCTGTTCCTCGAGGACATCATCGAGGAGCTCGTCGGCGAGGTGCAGGACGCCACGAGGCGATCGTGAGCGACCGACTCAGGCCCAGCGGGCCCGCAAGTACTGCGCCGGCCAGTAGTCGAGTTCGACGCCGAGCTGGTGCGCCGCTCGCAGCGGAAAGTGCGGGTCGCGCAGCAGCTCGCGACCGAGCATGACGGCGTCGGCGCGGCCGCCATCCACGATCGCGGCCGCCTGTTCAGCCGTCGTGATGAGGCCCACCGCGCTCGCGGGCAGTTCGACGGCCGCGCGGAGGTTCTCGGCGAAGGGCACCTGGTACCCGGGGCCGGGTT
>JBAQPI010000347.1:0-4339 GCA_049305635.1 Rhodoglobus sp.
AGCACGAGCTCGGCGCCGTACGCGCGCAGCAGCATCTTGCGCTCGGTGCTCATCGTCTCGGGCATCGTCAGCACCGCCTTGTAGCCGCGTGCGGCCGCGACCATGGCGAGCGCGATGCCCGTGTTGCCGCTCGTGGCCTCGACGATCGTGCCGCCCGGTTCCAGCTCACCGGAGCGCTCGGCCTGGTCCACGACCGCGACCGCGAGACGGTCCTTCACGCTCGCGGAGGGGTTGTAGAACTCGAGCTTGGCGAGCACCGTGGCGCCCGCGTCATCCGCGACCCGGTTCAACCGCACGAGGGGCGTCTTGCCGAACGCCTCGGTGATGTCCTTGTAGATGCCGGCCATGGGGCGTCCTCTCTGCTCGCGGGAACTGCATCAAGCCTAGAGAACGCCGTGCGAGTGTGGGCTCCATTACGTTCGCCGGCAAAGAACACGCTTTTCAGGTTCAGCAGTGCCTCGAGTGGATAATCCGTCCAGCGCCAATCTGAACCTGAAAAGCGAGTGAGACGGGGTGCTCGACAGCGCGGGTTGCGGAGGGCGCTACCCCGCTCTGCCGCGATTGCGGCGACGAGCCTCCCGCGGCGCACGGCCGCCGAGGAACGACCGGCCGGAGGTCACGTCGATGCCGTGGCGCAGCGCCTCGCGCCCGATGAGCATCCGGAATCCCATCTGGTCGCGATTGCTCAACGTCACCTCGGCGAGCACCTCCCGCCCGACGAGCACGACGCGCATGAGCACCACGAAGCGGTGCTGCACGTGGCCGGAGGAGCTGCGGATGCGCCGGCGGTCGTGCACCGGGCACTCGACGACGACCTCGTCCTCGTTCGACTCCTGCCACGGTCGCACGTGGAACCGCACCCAGTCGGCGCCATCGCGCCCGAACACCGTGATGCGGTAGGCGTGCAGCGACGAGGTCTGCGCGCCCGTGTCGAGCTTCGCCTTGATCCAGGGGACGCCGACATCCGGCAACTGCACCCATTCCCGCCACCCGGCCAGGGTGTTTGAATGGGGATTCCTACTCACCGCTCCATCTTGGCAGGCCCCCTCCCCATGAAACTCGCGATCCTGTCGCGCGCGCCGCGCTCATACTCGACGCAGCGGCTTCGCGCCGCCGCCGCGCATCGCGGGCACGAGGTGCGGGTGCTCAACACCCTGCGCTTCGCGATCGACCTGTCCGGCGATGACCCCGACCTGCAGTATCGCGGCAAGCCGCTCAGCGACTACGACGCGATCCTGCCGCGCATCGGGAGCTCGATCACCTACTTCGGAACGGCCGTGGTGCGCCAGTTCGAGCAGATGGACGTCTACACGCCGAACACCGCCAACGGGATCTCCAACGCGCGCGACAAGCTGCGGGCGACGCAGATCCTCTCCCGGCACAACATCGCGATGCCCGCGACCGCCTTCGTGCGCAATCGGGCGGACGTGCGTCCGGCGATCGAGCGCGTCGGCGGGGCGCCGGTCGTCATCAAGCTGCTCGAGGGAACCCAGGGCATCGGGGTGATCCTCGCCCCCGAGATCAAGGTCGCCGAGGCGATCATCGAGACCCTGCACTCGGCGCACCAGAACGTGCTCATCCAGCGTTTCGTCAGCGAGAGCCGCGGGCGCGACATCCGGGCCCTCGTCGTCGGCGACCGCGTGGTCGCCGCGATGCGTCGCACCGCCACGGGGGATGAGTTCCGCTCGAACGTGCACCGCGGCGGCAGCGTCGAGTCCGTCGATCTCGCCAAGGACTTCGAGGAGGCCGCCGTGCGCTCCGCGCAGATCATGGGCCTCAAGGTCGCGGGCGTGGACATGCTGGAGGGCCCCGATGGACCCCTCGTGATGGAGGTCAACTCCTCGCCGGGGCTCGAGGGCATCGAGCGGGCAACCCGACTGGATGTCGCGGGCGCGATCGTCGACTACATCGCCAACCAGGTGGCGTTCCCCGAGATCGACGTGCGACAGCGGCTCAGCGTCTCGACGGGCTACGGGGTCGCCGAGCTGCTCGTGCACACCAACGCGGACTTCGTCGGGCAGAAGCTCGGCGAGACGGACCTCTGGGAGCGGGACATCACCGTGCTCACCCTGCACCGCGGCGCGACGGTCATCCCCAACCCCCGCAAGGGCGTCGTGCTCGAGGCGGGCGACCGGCTGCTCTGCTTCGGCAAGCTCGAGGAGATGCGCTCCATGATCCCCGAGCGGCGGCGGCGGCGCGCGAAGGTGCGCAAGCTGCCCGCGGAGGCGCTGCCCGCCGACGGGCAGTAGTTGCGGCAGGGCGACGAGATCAGAGCGTGCGGATGCCCGGCGCGGACGTCATCGCGGTGTCCGAGGTGACCAGCACGAGTCGGCGCCGGGCTGCCTGCGCGACCAGCATGCGATCAAAGGGATCGCGATGCGACCACTCGAGGCCACCCGCCGCCTCAGCCTCCGCCGGAGTGATGTCGATCCAACTGAAGCCATGAAACGTCGCTGCATCGATTGTGGAGCCACCGAAAACGAGCTTGCCCAGTTTGCGCTTGATCGCGACTTCCCAAGCGCTCACCGCGCTGATGAACACGGTGTTTGCGGGATCCACAATCGTCTCCACCCACACCGCCGGCACCCTGGAGTCGGCGCGACTCCAGTAGAGAAATGCACTCGTATCGAGCAGAAGGTTCATCGGTCAAGCATCCCGAAGAGGTGCTCGATCTCCTCATCGGGAGCATCGAACTCCTCGGACAGGTAGCTGATACCCATCGGGTTGCCACCAGGCGCTGGACGGGCGGGCCGTGACTTCGCGCCGACGAGCTTGAACCGCGGCTTGCCGTGCTTCGTGACGACAATCTCCTCACCGTTTGCGGCCCGCTCCCCCAGTTCAGAGAGATGGGTCTTGGCCTCGTAGAGGCTCACCACAGTGGGCTCAGTCACGGCACCATGTTATCAAAGCTGGTCAAATAGACCAATTACGGATGCCCGCCCGAGCGTTACGCCGGGCGGGCATCCGATCTGGTGGTGGCTTACAGCGCCGCGAGCTGCTCGATCACGGGATCGCCGGGCGCGGCGTACTCGGACTTCGCCTCGATCTCGGCGCGGCCCAGCAGCTCGTCCATCTTGCGGCGACGATTCTTGTTCACCAGCGTGACGACCGTGCCGGCCTTGCCCGCGCGGCCCGTCCGGCCCGAGCGGTGCAGGTAGGTCTTGTACTCCTCGGGCGCGTCGGCCTGGATCACGAGCGAGATGTCGTCGACGTGGATGCCGCGTGCCGCGACATCCGTCGCCACCAGCACCTTCACCCGGCCGCTGGTCAGCAGGCTCAGGTTGCGCGTGCGGCGGGACTGGTTGAGGTCGCCGTGCAGGCTCGTGGCGGGGATGCCGGAATCCTCGAGGTAGTCGCTCAGCTCCTCGGCGAAGGCGCGCGTGCGGGTGAAGACGAGCGTCTTGCCATCGCCCGCGGCGAGCTGCTGGATGATCTCGCGCTTGTCGCGCTGCTCGATGAGCAGCACGCGGTGGTCGATCGTGGACGAGGCCTGGTCTTCGCCGGCGACCTCGTGCACCGAGGGGTTCACGAGGAACTCCTCCACGAGCGTCGCGACGCCCTTGTCGAGTGTGGCCGAGAACAGCAGCTTCTGGCCGCCGGGCTTGGTCTCGTTCAGGATGCGCTGCACCGGCTCGAGGAAGCCCAGGTCGCACATGTGGTCGGCCTCGTCGAGCACCGTGATCATGACGTTGGAGAGGTCGAGCTTGCCCTGCTCCACGAGGTCCTCGACGCGGCCCGGGGTCGCGATGACGATGTCGACGCCGCGCTGCAGCCCGGCGACCTGCTTGTACTGCGGCACGCCACCCACGATCGTGACCGTGAACAGGCCGACCGAGCGCGCGATGGGCTGCACCGTGCGATCGATCTGCTGGGCGAGTTCGCGAGTCGGGGCGAGGATGAGCGCGCGGGGCAGGCGACCGATCTTGCGATCCTTGCCGCCGTTGTTCTCCATGAGGCGCTCCACGAGGGGCGCGCCGAAGGCGATGGTCTTGCCCGAGCCGGTCTTGCCGCGACCGAGCACGTCCTTGCCCGAGAGCACGTCCGGGATCGTGGCGGCCTGGATCGGGAACGGTGCGGCCGCCCCCATCTCGGCCAGCTGGCGCACGATGTTGTTGCCCAGGCCGAGGTCGGCGAACGTCACCCCGTCGACGTCGGTGGCGGTGATGACGGCGGCCTCGAGGCGCTCGAGCACGACGTCGTCCTGCGGGGTGAAGCGCTGGGCCTCGCGGGCGGGGTAGAAGCTCGAGTCGCGGCGGGGGAGGCGGTCGTCGGCCTCGCGGCGCTGCCGGTCGTCGCGAGCCGGGCGGTCATACGCGGGACGCACCGGACGCTCGTAGGC
>JBAQPI010000348.1:0-3009 GCA_049305635.1 Rhodoglobus sp.
GGACCTTCGCCGGCGCCTTCGCGGCGGCGGGTGCCGGCTCGGCCGGGGCGACGACGGCGCTGCCCGACGCGGTCGCCTTCTGCTCGGCGAACTCGGAAGCGGGGCCGCGATGCGCCCACGTCATCCACAACCACACGAGCACGCCGACGACCGCGGTGCCGATGGCGGCCACGATCGTGAAGCGCGGCTGCCCATCGGCGGTGTTGCCGGCGATCGCCCCGTACACCAGCAGGAGCGGCAGCGCGAGGATCGCGACGATGGTGACCGAGGTCCACGTGGTCGCGCCGGGCTTGCGCACCTTGCCGCCGCGAAGGATGAGCCAGCTGAACAGCACGCCGAGCAGCATCAGCACGACGGCGCCGATGCCCAGGCCGATCACGAGGCCGCCGACGACGCCACCCGCCCCGCCCATGATCGCGTCGACGGTCTCCGAGCCGAACAACCCCGTGAGGCCGCCGATCGCACCGCCCAGAACGGCAGTGAGCACACCGCCGAGCAGGATGAGGCCGAGCGCGATCCAGCCCGCCGCGAAGAAGAAGTGCCCGATGATGCCGGCGAAGACGGCCGCGACGACCTGGCGGCCCGTGAGCGTGGCTTTGCGCATGTCTCATTCATAGCGGTGCGGATGACCGGCTCACAAGCATCGTGACGGTACGGTGGTCCCATGCATTCGTGGAGGGACGGACTGCCCGCCGCCTCCCAGGCGGATATCGACCGCCTGCTCGACACCGGACTGCGGCTGGCCCGGCAACGGCTCGTGGACGCGAGCGAGTTCGAGCCCTTCGCGATCCTCATCGCCGTGGACGGCCGGCTGCTCGCCGTCGATCTGGACACGAGCGAACTCGGCAAGCATCCCGAGGCGGAGGCGATCAGCCTCGCCGCACGGGCACAGCTGCGCCACCTCGCGCCCTCGGCGCGCTGCACCGCCCTCGTCACCAACACCCGGCTGAGCCGCGAGCGCACCGACGCGGTCGAGGTGCGGCTCGAGCACCAGGACGGCGTCGCCCTCATCGTGCTGCTGCCCTACAAGCGGCCGAGGTTCGGCGGCACCACCGAGTATGGGGAGCCGGCCGCCTACCCGGGGACCCGGGAGGTCTGGGCCTGAGACGGCGATGCTCGTACGCCGCTCGTGCTCACCGGCACCCTCGCCTCGACGCTCGCCCTCGACGACGTCTGAGCGACCGCGGATCTTAACCCGCACGAAATACGCGGCGCGTACCGTGGTGCGCATGGCATTCCACGTCCCGGCAGTCGACATCTCGCCCTGGGTTGGGGAGGGCACGCGGGCCGAGCGGGTGGCGGTCGCGGAGCAGGTGGATGCGGCCTGCCGGGAGGTGGGCTTCATCCAGATTCTCGGGCACGGCATCCCGGTCTCGATCACCGACGGGCTCGCCGGGGCCATGGACGACTTCTTCGCCGACGACCTCGAGTCGAAGAAGGGGTACGTCACGCCGAAGGGCATCAACCGCGGCTACAGCCCGCCGAAGGCCGAGACGCTCTCGCTCTCGCTCGGGGTGGAGTCCGCGAGCCGCATGAACGACTTCTTCGAGGCCTTCAACGTCGGTTCGGCGGCCTCCGACTACCCCGGCGCCGGCCTCGAGGGGCTGGCCGACTACGCCGAGAACGTCTGGCCGGACACCCTGCACTTCCGCCTCAAGGTCGAGCGCTACTTCGCCGAGGCACAACGCGTCTCCCGCACCATGACCGACATCTTCGCGGTGGCCCTCGGCCTGCCGCCGCGCTTCTTCGACGCGTTCACCGACCACTCCCTCGACGTGCTGCGGATGAACAACTACGCCCTGCCGCCCGGCACCGTCGACCTCGACGGCGAGCTGATCGGCATGAGCGAGCACACCGACTTCGGCATCGTCACCGTGCTGTGGGCGGATCAGGTGAAGGGCCTGCAGGTGCTCGGGGACGACGGCGGCTGGAACGACGTGAGCCCGGCCGACGGTGCGCTGCTCATCAACCTCGGCGATCTGACCGCGCGCTGGACCAACGAACGGTGGATGTCGACGCTCCACCGCGTGAAGCCCCCGATCGTGGGCGGCACCATCATGCGCCGCCGCAGCGCCGCCTACTTCCACGACGGCAACGCGGATGCCGTGATCGCCGCGCTCGCCACCTGCGTCCTCGAAGGCGAGGCTCCGCTCTACGAGCCGATCACGGTGAGCGAGCACATCGCGGCGAAGCTCGCGGGCTCCCGTGCGGGCGTGAAGAACACCTCGGCGACGCGCGAGACCGCTCGAGTGCTCGCCGCGAAGGACTGAGCCCACGCCGAGCGCCGCGTAGGGCGCGCAGATCTGTCGCGCGGCAACGGCTGGTCTGACGCCTCAGTCGAGCCTCAGCTGCAGGATCGCGAGATCCAGCCAGCGGTCGTACTTGCGGCCCACCTCGCGAATGAACCCGCTGCGCTCGAAGCCGAGGCTCTCGTGCAGCCGGATCGAGGCGACATTGCTCGCCTCGATGTTGGCGACCATCATGTGCAGTCCCGCCGCGCGCGCACGCGCGATGAGGTCGACGAGCAGGGCGCGGCCGAGGCCCTGGCCGCGATGCTCCGTGTCGAGGTACACCGAGTTCTCCACGGTGTAGCGATACCCGGAGCGCGGTCGCCACGGCCCGTAGCTCGCGTAGCCGGCGACGACGCCGTCCACCTCCGCGACGATCACGGGATGCCCCATCGCCTCATGCTCGGCGAGCCACGCCTCGCGGTCCGAGCGCTCGACGGGCTCGTCGTACCAGATCGCGGGCGAGTTGCGGATCGCCTCGTTGTGAATGGCGAGGATGGCGTCGAGGTCCCGGTCGTGCGCGGGTCTGAGCTGCACGGTCACGCCCCATGGTATCGCCGCGCGATCGCATGCTCTGGGGCGGCCGTGCCGACCCTCGCCGAGACCTCCGATGAGCTCTACGCTGCGCGCGGAGGACTGACGCACGCCCTCCCCGGCGGGCTCCTGCCGCTGCTCGTTTCGGTGATGTCAGTTCGCGCTGACGTCAGTCTGAACTGACATC
>JBAQPI010000349.1:0-2265 GCA_049305635.1 Rhodoglobus sp.
CCGCAGGCGAGCTGCGCGGTCGCCTGCGGATGCTCGGCGCCGGTGGCGTCTCCGCCCGCACCTTCCACGCCGCCGCCCTCGCGCAACTGAACTTCTTCTGGCCCCAGGTGATCGGCGGCGGCATGCCCAAGCTGCTCGACAACAAGGCCCGGCTCATCGCGCACGCCGCCGAGACCCTGAAGCTCAAGCTCGACACCGCGACCCTGCGCGATGTCGCCGCCGAGATCGAGTGGCGCAAGACCTCGCGCCTGCGCATCGACCAGTACGCCGAGCAGGCCCGGCCCACGCCCCCCGCGCTCGACCCGCAGCGCATGGCCGAGTTGCACGCCGCCTACGAGCGGCTCAAGGACGAGCGGCGCCAGATCGATTTCGAAGACGTCTTGCTCGCCGCCGCGGGCATGGTCGAGGCCGAGCCGCGGGTGGCGCAGCAGGTGCGCGAGCAGTACCGCTTCTTCGTCGTCGACGAGTACCAGGACGTCTCGCCGCTGCAGCACGACCTGCTGGGCCTGTGGCTCGGCGACCGCGACGACGTGTGCGTCGTCGGCGACGTGAGCCAGACGATCTACACCTTCGCCGGCGCGAGCCCCGACTACCTGCTCGGCTTCGCGAGCGAGCACGAGGACGCCGTCGTGCTGCGCCTCGAAGAGAACTACCGGTCGACCCCGGCGATCGTGGCGGCCGCGAACCGGCTCATGCGTGGCAGGCCCGGTGCGCTCACGCTCGAGTCCGCGGCGGGGGTCGTCGGCCCGGCGCCGCGGGTGACGGCCTACGAGGGCGACGTCGCGGAGGCGCGAGCCGTGGCATCCACGATCGCCGCCGAGATCGCCGAGGGTCGCGCGCCCGAGGACATCGCGGTGCTCTACCGCGTCAACGTGCAGTCCCAGCCGCTGGAGACCGCCCTCGGGGACGCGGGTGTGCCCTACGTCATCCGCGGGGCCACGCGCTTCTTCGAGCAGCGCGAGGTCAAGGAGGCGCTCATGCTGCTGCGGGGAGCGGCGATCACCACGGCCGTGCAGCCGCTGTTCCAGGTGGTCAGCGACGTGCTGCGCTCGATCGGCTGGTCGCAGGAGGCGCCCGAGGCCCGCGGGGCGGTGCGGGACCGCTGGGAGTCCCTCAACGCCCTCATCCGTCTCGCCGAGCAGTCGCCGGCCGGCACGACGCTGCGGCAGTTCGTCGACGAGCTGTTCGAGCGGCAGGCCGGGCAGCACGAGCCGACCCTGAGCGCGGTGACCCTCGCGACCCTGCACTCGGCCAAGGGCCTTGAGTGGGACTCCGTGTACATCGTGGGACTCGCCGAGGGCCTGGTGCCCATCAGCTACGCCAAGGATGAGGCGGCGATCGAGGAGGAGCGCCGGCTGCTCTACGTGGGTGTCACGCGTGCGCGGCAACGGCTCGCGCTCAGCTGGTCAGCGAACGGGCTGCAGTCCCGCGCGCCGCGTCAGCCCAGCCGGTTCCTGGCCGACCTGGGCTGAGGCGGATCGCTCCGCGAGCGCCTCGATGCCGCGGCAGCCGCACTCGGGGTGCACGGCCCAGGTGCGCCAGGTGCGGATCCCGGTCGCAGCGTCGATGCGCAGGGATGCCGCGGCCCCCGCCCCCGCGGACAGCCGCCCCAGCACCATCCGCCCCGCCGCCGCCGCGGTCTCGGCGAGCAGCACCGCGGATTCGGCGCGGCTGCGCCGCCCGAGCAGTTGCGAGGCGACGGCGGGCCACGCCGCGTCCTCGTCGCGCCGGTGCAGCTCGAGGCACAGCAGGCACGGGCCGGCGCCGGGTTCGACGAAGGGGCCGATCGTCACGGCGGTGTCGGCCAACACGATCGGCAGGTGCGGCACGTCGCGCCGCAGCCAGAAGGCGTGCAGCTCGGGGTCGAGCACGAAGTGCCCGGTCGCGATCGCCAGGTGCGGGCGTTCGTCGCGCAGGTCGCCCACCTCGGGGCCGGCGATCACCTGCACCCCGCTCTCGGCGAGCACAGGCACGATCGCGCCGCTGATCGTCTCGACCCCGGAGATCGCGACGGTCGGTACGGCGGCGGCGGCCTCCGGCGCGGCGAGCACGGGGGCGAGGGTCGCGAGCAGGGCATCCCGTTCGGCGTCTCGGCCGCGCGAGAGCATCGCGAGTCCGGGCTGGCTCACGCCGACGGCGAGGGCGGCGAGCATCCGCTCCTGCACCGCGCTGATGCCCTCGAGCACGACCGCGGGCGGATCGACGCCGAGTTGCACGCTCGAAGGCGTCCGCCAGACAATCGGGTAACGGGGATCGAGCCTCAGC
>JBAQPI010000350.1:0-1734 GCA_049305635.1 Rhodoglobus sp.
GAGTAGTCCACGGTGGGCGCCAGGGCGTCCGCCGCGGCGATAGTGATGAAGGCGCTCTGATCGCTCAGCGCGAAGTTGTTCTGGTAGATGCCGCGTACCGTGAAGGTCGCCACGCTCCCGCCGATCATGGTGACCACCACCTGGTCTCCGGCGTGCACCGACTTGAGCGAGGTCGAGTACGCTCTCAGCTCCGGCCGATCGGCCCCCGCGATGTCGATGCCGAGCAGGATCCCGTTCTCGTCGGAGGGGTCGAGGTACTCCCCTTCGATCAGGTTCTCCGGCGTGCTGAACACCTGGGAGAAGCTGCGCGGATCGATCGCGTCCACGCCCCAGGCGTTCGACTCATCGCCGAACGCGATCTGGTTTCCGACCCGCCGTATCGCCGTCGCCGCATCGACGCCCGCGACCCTGTCGATCTGCTCGATGTACTCGGTGGCATCCGCTATCGCGGGGTCGTTCGCCGAGGTGATGGTCAGGTCGCCGGTGAGCGTGGTGACCACCGAGCGATCGATCGCGACGATAGCCCCGCTGATCAGGGCAGGGAGGAACGAGACGCTGATGAAGACCACGATCATCATCGCGACCGACAGCAGCGTCACGCCGATGTTCCCGCGGCTGATCGAGCGCACCGCGAGAAATACTGCGACCCGTAGGCTCCTGAGCGCGGTCATCCGGCGTGCTCCCGCGGAGCACCGAGGGAGGCGCCGACCAGGGCGCCGTCGCTCAGTTCGACGAGCCGCCCGGCGTAGGTGCTGTCATCGGGGTCGTGGGAGACGAAGACCACGGTGACGCCGAGTTCCTGGTTCAGCCTCGCCAACGTCTGCATCACCGTGCGTCCTGAGACGCTGTCGAGGTTGGCGGTCGGCTCGTCCGCATAGACGATGGCCGGGTTGTTGACCAGTGCTCGGGCGATGGCGACCCGCTGCTGCTCACCGCCCGAGAGCTCCTTGGGTCGGTGGTGCAGTCGCTCACCCATGCCGACCTGCTCGAGGAGCGAGGCGGCGCGGATACGAGAATCCCGCGACCGGCCGCCGAGCATCATCGCGGGCAGCGAGACGTTCTCCTGCGCGGTCAGCTCGGGGATGAGCGCGTACTCCTGGAACACATAGCCGAGCCGCGCCAGGCGCATGGCCGATCGCCTGCCCTCGGAGAGGGCGAGGACATCCCGCCCTTCGAGAGTGATGCGCCCGCTCGTGGGGCGGTCGATCAGGCTCAGCTGGCGCAGCAGGGTGCTCTTGCCCGAGCCGCTCTTGCCCATGATGCAGAGCATCTCTCCGGCGTCGATGGCGAGGGTGATGTCGCGCAGCGCCTGGACGGTCACCGATCCCAACGCGTAGGACTTCGTGACGGCCTCGATCTCGATCACCGGCGCCCGGGCAGCAAGGCTGGACGTGACCACATCAGCCTCGCCGACCCGCATCCCACTCCTCGCGATCGTGGGCTGGTCGCATCAGGCCCACGGACCCCGAGCGTACCCGCCCTCCGACGACCGAATGTTCGGCTCGGGTAAATTCCCGCGCCGTCGACTGCGGGCTGCTGCTTCGACCCTGATGTCCCGTCTCACATAAGTCGTCATAAGGTAAGTCGTCATAAGGCGACTTCGTGATCAGGGGTTTTTCACACGTATCTCGCGTGGGTCCGGCAGATCTGTCTCACGTAAGTTGTCATTTCCCGCAGACCAGCACCCGCAACCCTCCCTGCGCTACGATGTAGCGCATGAGTACGCCTCTCTCC
>JBAQPI010000351.1:0-4946 GCA_049305635.1 Rhodoglobus sp.
TGCGAGGCGCTGGAGCCTAGTGACCCGAGCCGTGCGAGTCGGTGCCCGACTTGCGGCCCCGGTTCGACACATCCCGGAAGCTCCACGTCACGAAGCCGAGGGCGAGGAAGAGGATCACCGACACGGCGACGAAGGCCAGCGGCGGCATGATCAGCGGGGCGAGCTGTTCCTCGGTCTCGGCGAGGACGGCGGCGAACTGCAGCATCGCACCAGTCTAGCCGCGCACCTGGCCGCTGCCGCGCACGACCCACTTGGTGCTCGTGAGTTCGGGCAGGCCCATCGGCCCGCGCGCGTGGAGCTTCTGGGTGGAGATGCCCACCTCGGCGCCGAACCCGAACTCCCCGCCGTCGGTGAATCGGGTGGAGGCGTTGACCATGACGACGGCCGAGTCCACCTCCGCGAGGAAACGCTCCGCACGCGCCAGGTCGTGGGTGATGATCGACTCGGTGTGGTGGGTCGAGTATGCGCGGATATGCTCGAGCGCGGCATCCAGCCCGTCGACGACGGCGACGGCGAGGTCGAGGGACATGTACTCGGTGCTCCAGTCCGCCTCGGTGGCGGGCACGGCATCCGGGAAGATCGCGAGCGCGCGCTCGTCGGCGTGGATCGTGACCCCCGCCTCGCGCAGGCGCTGCAGCACGGGCGGCAGCAGGCGCTCCGCGGATGCCGCATCGACCAGGAGCGTCTCGAGCGCGTTGCACACGCTCGGCCGCTGCACCTTGGCGTTGTGCACGATCTCCACCGCGGTATCGAGATCGGCGGACTCGTCGAGGTAGACGTGCACGACCCCGGCACCGGTCTCGATCACCGGCACGGTGGACTCGGCGACGACCGAGTCGATGAGGCTCGCGCTGCCGCGCGGAATGAGCACGTCGACGTACCCCCGAGCGCGCATGAGCTGCTGGGCACCCTCGCGACCGAACTCGTCGATCGTCTGCACGGCCTCGGCGGGAAGTCCCGCCTCCACGAGGGCCGACTGGATGACGCGCACGAGCACGGCGTTCGTGCGCTCGGCCGCCGATCCGCCGCGCAGCACGGCGGCGTTGCCGCTCTTGAGCGCAAGCGCCGCGATGTCGATCGTGACGTTCGGACGGGCCTCGTAGATCGCCCCCACCACACCGAAGGGCACGCGCACCTGCGTGAGCTGGAGGCCGTTCTCGAGGGTGGAGCCGCGCACGACGCCGCCGACCGGGTCCGGCAGCCCCACGATGTCCCGCACGGCGGCGGAGAGCGCCCCGAGGCGCTTCTCGTCCAGCCGGAGGCGGTCCTGGAGCGCCTCGCTCAGGCCGTTCTCGCGACCGTTGGCGAGGTCGAGGGCGTTCGCCTCCAGGATGGGCGCCTGGTTGCGCATGATCGCGTCCGCGATCGCCTCGAGGGCGCGATTGCGGGTCGCGGTCGTGCTCGTCGCGAGCGCGCGGGAGGCGTCCCGGGCGGCGACGAGCTTGTCGGGCAGCGACGGGGCGTCGAGCAGCGTCTCGGTCATGGCATCCAGTCTAGATCGCACGCTTTTCAGGCGGAGTTGACCGAAGAGTGGATTATCCACACAAGGGCGAGCTGAACCTGAAAAGGGCGTGGTCAGGAGGCGGTGGCCTCGAACCAGGTGCCCAGCTGCGCACCCGTGAGCGCCTCGGCGACGCTGCCGGTGCCCGCGAGCAGCACCGGGATGCCGGATGCCGCGGCGAGCTTGGCCGCCGCGACCTTCGTGCTCGCACCCCCGGTGCCGACCCCCGCCGCGCCGATGTCCCCGAACTGCACGCCCGCGAGGTCGTCGTCGAAGGGCACCTCGGTGATCCGCCGGGCGCCGGGCTCCCCGGGCGGCCGGGTGTAGAGCGCATCGATGTCGCTGAGCAGCACCAGCACGTCGGCGTGCACGAGCACCGAGACGAGTGCCGCCAGGTGGTCGTTGTCGCCGAAGCGGATCTCCTGCGTGGCCACGGTGTCGTTCTCGTTGACGATCGGCAGGATGCGCAGCCCCAGCAGCCGCTCGAGGGCGCGCTGGGCGTTGCTGCGGTGCGTGGGGTTCTGCATGTCGCCGGCGGTGAGCAGGATCTGACCCGCCACGATGCCGTAGCGGTCGAGCGACTCCTGGTAGCGGAAGATCAGCACGTTCTGCCCGACCGCGGCGGCGGCCTGCTGCGTGGCCAGGTCCGTCGGCCGGGACTCGAGCTTGAGATACGGGATGCCCGTGGCGATGGCCCCGGAGGACACCAGGATGACCTCGGAACCGCGCGCGTGGGCTGCGGCGAGGGCATCCACGAGCGGGCCGATCTGGCCGACGTTGGGACCGCTCACCGAGGAGGAGCCGACCTTGACGACGATGCGACGAGCGCTGGGGATTCCGGCGCGGTCCTGCACGCTCACTCGCCGCGCTCCGTGTCCACCGCGAACCCCTCGTCGTCGACCCACAGGCCCGCCGCGCGCTCGGCCTCGAGCTCGGCGCGCGCCGCCGCCTTGGCGTCCATGCGCTCCATGTAGGTCTCGCGGCGCTTCTTGTGGGTCGGGCGGCTGTGATCGGCGAACCGGGCATCGGTGCCGCGCGGGCTGGTGATCAGCTCGGCGGCGGAGGAGAGCGTCGGCTCCCAGTCGAACTCGCGACCGGCGATCGTCACGCTGGAGCCGGGCACCGCACCCGCCTTGAACAGCTCGTCCTCGACGCCGAGCTTCGCGAGCCGGTCGGCGAGGAAGCCCACCGCCTCCTCGTTCTCGAAGTCGGTCTGCATGACCCAGCGCTCGGGCTTGTCGCCGAGAATCGTGTAGGTGTCGCCGTAGCTGCCGCCGTCGACGCGCACGCTGAACTCCCGCTCATCGACGGCGCGCGGGCGGATGACGATGCGCTGCTTGGCGGGCACCGCCGCCTTGACCGCGCGGTCGGCCTCCACGAGCTCGGCGAGCGCGAACGACAGCTCGCGCAGCCCCGCGCGGGACACTGCCGACACCTCGAACACGCGGTAGCCGCGCGCCTCGAGGTCGGGCCCCACGAGGCCGGCGAGCTCGCGGCCCTCGGGCACGTCGACCTTGTTGAGGGCGATGAGCTGCGGGCGATCCGTCAGCGGCACCTGGCCCTCCGGCACGGGATACGCGGCGAGCTCGCCGAGGATGACATCGAGGTCGGTGATCGGGTCGCGGCCGGGCTCGAGGGTCGCGCAGTCGAGCACGTGCAGCAGGGCCGTGCAGCGCTCGACGTGCCGCAGGAACTCCAGGCCCAGGCCCTTGCCCTCGCTCGCGCCCTCGATGAGGCCTGGCACGTCGGCGATCGTATAGCGGATGTCGCCGGACTCGACCACCCCGAGGTTGGGATGCAGGGTCGTGAAGGGGTAGTCCGCGATCTTCGGCTTCGCGGCGCTCATCGCCGCGATGAGGCTCGATTTGCCCGCCGAGGGGTAGCCGACGAGCGCGACGTCGGCGACCGTCTTGAGTTCGAGGAGGACGTCACCCTCGAAGCCCGGCGTGCCCAGCAGGGCGAATCCGGGCGCCTTGCGCTTGGTGGAGGCGAGCGCGGCGTTGCCGAGACCGCCCCGGCCCCCCGGGCCGGCGATGAAGCGCAGGCCGGGGACATCCATGTCGATGAGTTCGTTGCCCTCGGCATCGCGCACGACGGTGCCGATGGGCACGGAGAGCACGAGTTCCTCGCCCGAGCTGCCGGCCTTGTGGTCGCCCTGGCCCGGTTGGCCGTTGTCGGACTTGCGGTGCGGGGCACGGTGGAAGCCCAGCAGGGTCGTCACCTGCGGGTCGCTGACGAGGACGATATCCCCGCCGTTGCCGCCGTTGCCGCCGTCGGGGCCGGCGAGCGGCTTGAACTTCTCGCGCTTGACCGAGACGCAGCCGTTGCCGCCGTGGCCCGCGTTGAGATGGAGGGTCACCTGGTCGACGAATGTCGCCATGGTCGTGCCTCCTGTGTGTTAAACGGCAATGGCGAGCCGTTCCCCTACTGAGCCGCCGACCGATTCTTCGAATCGTCCGGACTGCTCAGCGCGGGACCAGCTCGCCGTGACGTGTGGAACGAAACCTAGTCGGCGGTAACGATGTTGATGACCTTGCGACCACCCTTGTTGCCGAACTCGACCGCGCCGGCCGCGAGGGCGAACAGCGTGTCGTCGCCGCCACGGCCGACATTGGCGCCGGGGTGGAAGTGGGTGCCGCGCTGGCGGACGATGATCTCGCCGGCGCCGACGACCTGGCCGCCGAAGCGCTTCACGCCGAGGCGCTGCGCGTTCGAGTCGCGACCGTTGCGGGTGGAGCTAGCTCCCTTTTTGTGTGCCATGGATGCTCAGCCCCTCTACGCGATCTTGGTGATCTTGAGACGGGTGAGCTCCTGGCGGTGGCCCTGGCGCTTCTTGTACCCGGTCTTGTTCTTGAACTTCTGGATGACGATCTTCGGTCCGCGCTCGTCGCCGAGCACCTCACCGACGACCTTGACCTTCGCGAGGTCCTTGGCGCCGTGGGTGATCTTGTCGCCATCGACGAGCAGCACGGGGGTGAGCTCGACGTTGCCGTCCTTGTCGCCCACGATGCGGTCGAGCACGACGATCGAGCCGACCTCGACCTTCTCCTGCCGCCCACCGGCGCGCACAACTGCGTAAACCATCTGATTCCCTGACTGTGGAAGCTGTCGGTGTTCGAACTGCGGGTTCGACCCGGCAGACACCAAGGGTCAAGCGTACGCGATCGGCGGGCGCCGGTCAAACCTGGCACAGCCTACAATCGCCCCATGACCGTGCTCATCGACCAGCCGATCTGGCCGGCGCACGACATGCTCTGGGCGCACATCGTCAGCGACACCTCGCTCGAGGAGCTGCACGAGTTCGCCGCACGCGCGGGCATCCCGGGTCGCGGCTTCGACCTCGACCACTACGACGTGCCCGCCCGGTTGTGGAGCGAGCTCGTCGCACTCGGCGCGGAGCCCGTGGGTGTACGCGAGTTCGTCAGGCGCCTCGAGGCGAGCGGGC
>JBAQPI010000352.1:0-2245 GCA_049305635.1 Rhodoglobus sp.
CGGGTTCGACGCCAAGGCGCCGGTGCGGGATGTCGCCGGGGTGCTCATCGACGACCGCGACCTGTCCCAGGTGCTGCCGCTGCTGGGGTTGCGCGGCTAGTCAGTGCCCCATCCCGAGGCCGCCGTCGACGGGGATGATCGCCCCCGAGATGTAGGCGGCCTCGTCGCTCGCGAGCCACGCGATGACCTTCGCGACCTCGCTCGCGCTCGCGTAGCGCCCGGCCGGGATCTGCTTGAGGTAGGCCTCCTGCAGCGCCGGGTCGAGTTCGGCGGTCATCTCGGTCTCGATGAATCCCGGGGCGACGACGTTCGCGGTGATGCCGCGGCCGCCGAGTTCGCGTGTCACCGAGCGGGCGAGGCCGATGAGCCCTGACTTGGAGGCCGCGTAGTTGACCTGTCCGGCCGAGCCGAGCAGGCCGACGACGCTCGAGACCAGGATGATGCGACCGAAGCGGGCCTTCAGCATCCCCTTCGAGGCGCGCTTGACGACGCGGAACGCGCCGCCGAGGTTGGTGTCGACGACCTCGGTGAAGTCCTCGTCGCTCATGCGCATGAGCAGCATGTCGCGGGTGATCCCGGCGTTGGCGACGACGACCTCGACGGGGCCGAACTCGCGCTCGACCTCGGTGAAGGCGGCGTCGAGGGATGCGGCATCGGTGACGTCGGCGATGACCGTGAGGGTGCCATCCGGTCCGGTGCCGGAGCGCGCGGTGACGGCGACGCGGTGACCGCCCGCCACGAACTCCTCGGCGATCGCACGGCCGATGCCGCGGTTGCCGCCGGTGATGAGCACGGTCCTGGGGGTCGGCTGCGATGTCATGCGCACCAGCCTAGGGCGAGCGGCGGGCGGTCCGGCTCGCCGCGACGTAGGCTGGGATGGACCATGGCGCAACCCCAGTCGATCACCGCCCTCCCCGAATCGCCGGAGGTCGATCGCCGACGCCGCATGACGCGCTACGCGATCACGATGTTTATCCGCCTGCTGTGCGTCGTCGCCTGCCTCTTCGTGCAGGGCTGGTGGTTGCTGCTGCCGATCCTGGGGGCGGTCGTGCTGCCGTACGTGGCCGTCGTGCTCGCGAACGTCGGCTCGCGCGGGCGCGGGGACGTGATCGAGCCGGACGAGCGGAGCCTGGTGCGCCGCGAGGACCGGCCGTGACCGGCGAGCAGGCACCCGCGGCCGCACGATGCTCGCGGGCGGGCTGCACGGCCGACGCGAGCTGGTGGGTGCACTGGCGCAACCCGCGCATTCACGGCTCCGATCGCGTGAAGGTGTGGCTCGCGTGCGACGAACACGTCGCCTTCCTGCGCGACTACGTCGCGACGCGCGACTTCCCCGTGACCGTGACCGCCGCCGGCGAGACGGTAGAGCGCGTATGAACGGCTGGCGGTTCGCCTTCTCCAGGCGCTGGCTGGGCTACCTCGCCCTCGTCGTGGCCTTCGCGGTCGCCTGCGTGTTCCTGTCGATGTGGCAGCTCGCCCGCCGCGAGGAGACCCGGGTCGCGATCGAGCGTGTCGAGACCAACTGGGATTCCGCCCCGGCCGTGATCGACGAGGTGCTCCCCCGGCTCGACGGCTTCGACGCCGCAGACACCTGGCGGCCCGTCGCCGTCACGGGCCGCTACCTCGTCGGCGAGCAACTGCTCGTGCGCGGGCGCCCCCACGAGGGCCGCCCGGGCTTCGAGGTGCTCGTGCCCTTCCAGCTCGACGACGGAGCGGTGCTCGTCGTCGACCGCGGCTGGGTGCCCGTCGGCAACAGCCAGGACGAACCGGATGCCGTACCGGCGCCGCCCGCGGGCGAGATCTCGATCGTGGCACGCCTCAAGCCCGGCGAGCCGACGATCGCCGGACGCAGCGCCCCGGAGGGGCAGGTCGCCACGATCAATCTGCCGGCGATCGCGGAGCTGCTCGATGCTCCCGCCTACACGGCCGCGTACGGGCTGCTCGACAGCGAGCAGCCGCCCGCTGCGGAGCGCCCGGCGGCGTATCCCCGGCCCTCGGCGGACGAGGGACCGCACCTTTCCTACGCCTTCCAGTGGGTCGTCTTCGGCCTACTGGCCTTCGTCGGCCTGTTCTGGGCGGTGCGCCGGGAGTACCGCCTGCGCAACGAGGACGACCCCGCCGAGCAACGCCGCGCCTCGGCTCGCCGCGCGAAGGCCGCGGCGAAGGGGCCGACCGACGCGGAGATCGAGGACCGCATCCTGGATGCGGCGCGACGCTAGGTCTTCGCCGTTCGTTCTAGTAGTGG
>JBAQPI010000353.1:0-2055 GCA_049305635.1 Rhodoglobus sp.
AGCATGCTCTGCACGCGGGAGAGCCCGTGGTGGATGCGTTCCTCGGGCCCGCTGCCCCACAGACCGGTCACGTGATGGGCGACCGCATCGACGGCCTCGGGGGAGATGCGCACGCGCGTGACGCCCGCACGGAGCCCGGCCTCCTGGCCCGAGCCGTGCAACTGCCACCGCACCCGGTCGGCGACGTCGGCGGCGGCGAAGGAACGCGGGTGCAGCCACACGCGCTCCGAGAGCTCCCCGGCGTCGGAGTGGAGCCCGACGCGGACCGCCGTGGCGACGAGCCGGGCCGCGCTGAGCCGCCCGACGAACTCCTCGGCCGTGGCCCGCACCGCGAAGGCGACCTGGTCGACGCGTTCGAGCGCCGGCTCGAAATCGATGATGGCGTCCAGCTCGGGCGGAGGAGTGCGCGCAGTGACCGGCAGGCTGTCGCCACCCGCGGCGAGTGCGTGCAGTCGCGCGCCGTGCTCGCCGAACCGCGTGCGCACGTCCTCGGCGGCCAGGGCGGCGAACCCGCCGAGGTGCCGGATGCCCAGTCGCCGCAGCAGCGTGACGATCCCCGCGGGGGTGCTGGAGCCGCGGGGCACCGGCACCCCCGCGTCCTCGAGGAGGCCGATCGGCAGCGGGGCGAGGAACGCGGCCGATTCTCCTGCCGGCACGATCCGCGCCTGGGCGGACCCCGTCATCCTCGCCGCCCGGTCCGCGGTGAAGATGCCATCGGCGACCGCCGTGCGAGCACCGACCGCGCCGAGCTCCTGCGCCCGGGCGGCGAGAGCGATCGCGGCGGCCCGCTCGCCGCCGTAGTACCCGGCAGCGCCCCGCACGCGCGCGGCGAGCATCCCGGGTCGCAGCAGCTGCACGCCGGGGGTCAGTTGCTCGATGCCGGCGATCACGGGCTCGAAGGCGCGTGAGTCGAGGGCAGGGTCGTAGTCGAGCACGGTCAGCGCGGGATGACGGGCCTGGGCCTCGCGCAGGCGCAGCCCGCGGTGCACGCCCTCGGCACGGGCGGCGGCGGATGACGCGAACACGAGGCCGCGCTCGAGGAGTGCGACCGCGGCATCCGCTGCCAGCCCTGCCTCCTGTACGGCCGCGACGACCGGCCAGTCCGGGCACCACAGCACGATCACGCGCGGGGGCGGCGAGGTCATCCCGTCGCCTCCCTCAGCACGGCGAGTTCGTGCGTACGCCGTACGTGCTCGTTCTCGTCGGGCAGCCACAGTCGCGCGCTGCGCGGGCGACCGCCGAGCCGGTGCGTCACGGTGACAGTCGCCTCGCGCGAGGCGAGATGGCCGTGACCCTCGCCGATGCCGTGCCAGTGGCTCGCCGAGAGCGAGAGCATCGCCTCGGTCTGCGGCCATGGGCCGAGCACGAGCAGGGTCGCACCGCGCTGCCGCAGCCGGGCGGCGAGCCGCGCGACGCTCGCATCGCTCGCGCGCTTCGGCGGCCGGGTGACGACGACGCCCATGACATCGGCGATCGCCGCAGTGACGGCGAGCCACTGCTCGCCGGGCCGGGGCACGAGCACGAGCCGGTCGAGGTCGACGCCGAAGTGCTGCGCGGCCTCGACGCCGAACTCGGGCACGCCGACGACGCCGCACCAGGTGCCCGCGGCCGATGGGGCGGCGAGCAGGATCATGAGCAGCATCGCGGAGCGCTCGACCGAATAGGCGGCGCCCTGCTGCAGCCCGCCACCGGGCAGCAGCTCCGCGATCGCCGGATGCGTCGGCAGCAGTCGCGAGGGCAGCCTCGTCGCCTGCATCGACCGGATCCGCGCGCGCAGCGACTCGATCTGCTCAGCGGAAGCACTGGGCTGCTCGGGAGCGCTGATGACGGTGGCAGGGGACACCTGTTCATGTTCGAACATATGTTCTATTGTGTCAATCGCCAACGACATCCCGCGGCGTGTCGACAGGACCCCTGCTGCGGCGGCTCGCGCTCCGCGCCCAGGACCTGCTGCGGGAGAGTGCGAGCGTCTAGAGCCGGGAGGCGATCGCCCTTGCGAAGCCGGCAGCCGCGTCATCACTGACTGCGAGGAACAGCGAGGGCTCGGTGAGTTCG
>JBAQPI010000354.1:0-2011 GCA_049305635.1 Rhodoglobus sp.
GGATGCGGCCGGGGACGAACACCCCGCACCGCATCCCCGCGAATTCAGACCCGCGGCTTCTCCTTCATCTCGATCGTCTCGATCTCGTCGCCGATCTGGATGTCGTTGAACTTGCCCAGGCCGATACCGCACTCGAAGTCGGTGCGCACCTCGGTGACGTCGTCCTTGAACCGGCGCAGCGACTCGATCGCGAGGTTGTCGCCGACGACGACGCCATCGCGGATGACGCGCGCCTTCGCGTTCCTCGTGATCGTTCCCGAGCGCACGATGACCCCCGCGACGTTGCCGAACTTGGAGGAGCGGAACACCTCGCGGATCTCGGCGACACCCGACTGCACCTCCTCGAACTCCGGCTTGAGCATGCCCTTGAGCGCGTTCTCGATGTCTTCGAGCGCGGCGTAGATGACCGAGTAGAACCGAACGTCGATGCCTTCGCGCGCGGCGCGCTCGCGCGCCTTGACGTCGGGCCGCACGTTGAACCCGATGACGATCGCGTTGTCGATCGTCGCCAGGTCGATGTCCGACTCGGTGACGGCGCCCACACCGCGGTGCAGGATGCGCAGCTGCACGCTCTCGTCCACCTCGATCTTGAGCAGCGCCTCCTCGAGCGCCTCCACGGCACCGGAGACGTCACCCTTGATGATGAGGTTGAGCGAGTCGACCTTGCCCTCGGCAAGCGAGCGCGTGAAGTCCTCCAGCGAGATCCGCTTGCGGGCCTTGGCCAGCTGGGCGTTGCGCTCGACGGCTTCGCGCTTCTCGGCGATCTGGCGGGCGGTGCGGTCCTCGTCGGTGACCAGGAAGGTGTCGCCGGCGCGCGGCACGCTGGAGAGACCCTGCACCTGCACGGGGCGGGACGGGTATGCCTCCTCGACCAGGTCGCCGTTCTCGTCGTGCATCGCCCGCACGCGGCCGTACGCCGTGCCCGCGACGATGGCGTCCCCGACCCGCAGCGTGCCCGACTGGATGAGCACGGTCGCCACGGCGCCGCGTCCCTTGTCGAGCCGCGCCTCGATGGCGACACCGCGCGCCGCCTTGTTGGGGTTGGAGCGCAGGTCGAGCCCGGCATCCGCGGTCAGCAGCACGGCGTCGAGCAGCTCGTCGATGCCGACGAGGGTGAGCGCCGAGACATCCACGAACAGCGTGTCGCCGCCGTACTCCTCGGCGACCAGGCCGAACTCGGTGAGCTGCTGGCGCACCTTGGCGGGGTTGGCCCCCTCCTTGTCGACCTTGTTGACCGCGACCACGATCGGCACGCCGGCGGCTTGGGCGTGGTTGAGCGCCTCCACCGTCTGCGGCATGATGCCGTCGTCGGCGGCGACCACGAGGATCGCGAGGTCGGTCACCTGCGCGCCACGCGCGCGCATGGCGGTGAACGCCTCGTGGCCAGGGGTGTCGATGAAGGTGATGGCGCGCTCGATGCCCTCGTGCTCGGTCCAGACCTGGTAGGCACCGATGTGCTGCGTGATCCCGCCGGCCTCGCCGCCCGCGACGTTGGCCTTGCGGATCGCGTCGAGCAGGCGGGTCTTGCCGTGGTCGACGTGACCCATGACGGTCACGACCGGCGGACGGATCTCCAGATCCTCGTCACCCTCGTCTTCGAGCTCCTGCTCGAGGTCCAGGTCGAAGCCCGCGAGGAGTTCCTTGTCCTCGTCCTCGGGGCTGACGATCTGGATGTTGTAGCCGAGCTCCTCGCCGAGGATCGCGAAGGTCGCGTCGTCGAGCGACTCCGTGGCGGTCGCCATCTCGCCGAGGTGGAAGAGTGCGGTCACGAGGCTGCCCGGCATGACCGTGAAGTTGGTCAGCGTCTCCAGCTTGTCGGCGAGATCCGTGATCGAGGCGCCGCGCCGCAGGCGGATGACGGTCGTGCCGTCGCCGCGGGGAACGCTCACGCCGCCCAGCGACGGGGCTTCCCTCATCTCGAATTCGGCGCGCTTCGTGCGCTTCGACTTGCGGGCCTTGCTCTTGCCGCCACCGCGACCGAAGGCGCCCGCGGTGCCACCGCCAGGCCCGC
>JBAQPI010000355.1:0-9498 GCA_049305635.1 Rhodoglobus sp.
AGGTCTTCACGCGCACGACCGAGAGCACCGGCCCGAAGATCTCGTGCTGGTAGACGTCGGATGACGTCGACACCTTGTCGATGAGCGTCGGCCCCAGCCAGAACCCGTCGGCCGCGCCATCCGGCACCACCCCGCGACCGTCGACCACGACATCGGCGCCGTCCGCGATCGCGATGTCGATGTAGCCGGCGACCTTGTCCCGGTGCTCCCGCGTGATGAGGGGGCCCATGTCGCAACCGCGGGTGCCGTCCCCGACCTTGAGGCCTGCCATCCGCTCGGTGATCTTGGCGATGAGCCCGTCGGCGACGGGCTCGACCGCGACGACGACGGAGATGGCCATGCAGCGCTCCCCCGCCGAGCCGAAGCCCGCGTTGACCGCGGAGTCGGCGACGAGGTCGAGGTCGGCGTCGGGCAGCACGAGCATGTGGTTCTTCGCGCCGCCGAGCGCCTGCACGCGCTTGCCCGCCTTCGAGGCGTTCTCGTAGATGTACTTGGCGATCGGGGTGGAGCCCACGAAGGAGACGGCCTGGATGTCGGGGTGCCCGAGGATCGCATCCACCGACTCCTTGTCGCCGTTGACGACGTTGAGCACGCCGTCGGGCAGGCCCGCCTCCTTGAGCAGGCGCGCGAGCCAGAGCGCCGCGGAAGGGTCCTTCTCGCTCGGCTTGAGGATGACGGCGTTGCCCGCGGCGATCGCGGTCGGGAAGAACCAGAGCGGCACCATCGCCGGGAAGTTGAAGGGGCTGATGATGCCCACGACGCCGAGCGGCTCGTGCACCGTGTAGACGTCGACGCCCGTCGAGACGTTCTGCGAGATCTCGCCCTTCATCAGGTGCGGGATGGATGTCGCCCACTCGACGACCTCCATGCCGCGGGCGATCTCGCCGAGCGCGTCGGAGAACACCTTGCCATGCTCGTTGGTCAGGATCGCGGCAAGCTCCTCCTTGCGGGCGTTCAGCAGCTCGCGAAAGGAGAACAGCACGGCCTGGCGCTTGGCGAGGGAGGCCTCGGCCCAGGCGGGGAAGGCGGCCTTCGCGGAGGCGACGGCGACCGCGACATCCTTCGTGCTCGCGAGGGTGACCTCTCGCGAGACGGTGCCCTCGGCGGGGTTGTAGACGGGGGCGGTGCGGGTGGATTCGCCGGCGAAGGCCGCGCCGTCGACCCAGTGCGTGAGGATCTCCATCCGACAACTCTAGACTCGGCGCCCGCCTGCGGAGGAATGTCGTGGCCCGCTGGCACACTGGGGGCATGGACCCCATCCTCGCTCTCGTACTCGGCTTCGCGGGCGGCATCGTGCTCGGCGGCGTCGGCGCGCTGCTCTACGCACGCAGCCGTCGCACGGGCCCGGACCCGGCGGTGCTCGAGGCGCGGCACCAGGGCGCACTCGTCGAGCTGCGGATGCAGGAGCAGGCCATCCAGTCGCAGCTCATCGCCGAGCGCGCCGCCATCCAGGCCACCGCGGACGGGCTGCGCGAGCAACTCGTCGCCCTCGAGCGGGCGCAGCGCGAGCAGGCCGAGCGCGAGCGGGCCGAGTCGAAGGTGCTGCAGGCACTCTCCCCCGTGCAGGAGACGCTGCGCACGATGCAGCAGAAGGTCACCGACCTCGAGCAGCAGCGCAGTCAGCAGTACGGTGCGATCGCCGAGCAGCTCAAGCAGTCCCAGCTCTCCGGCGAGCAGATCCGCGTGACGACCGAGTCGCTCGCCTCCGCGCTGCGCAGCAACTCCACGCGCGGGGTGTGGGGTGAGACGCAGTTGCGCAACGTCGTGCAGGCGGCCGGCCTCATCGAGCGCGTCGACTTCGACGTGCAGTCCAGCATCCTCTCGGATGCCGGGGCAGGCCGGCCAGACATGGTCATCCACCTGCCGGGCGGCAAGAACATCGCCGTCGACGCGAAGGTGCCGTTCGCGGCCTACCTCGAGGCCAACCAGATCCCGGTCACCGCCACGGGCGAGGAGGGCGCCCGCCGGGAGTCGCTCATCCGCCAGCACGTCAAGGTGCTGCGCAGCCACATCGATACCCTCGCGAGCAAGGCCTACTGGTCGGGGCTCGAGGCCTCCCCCGAACTCGTGATCGCCTTCATCCCGAGCGAGTCGCTGGTCTCCTCGGCGCTCGAGGCCGACCCCTCGATCATGGACTACGCCTTCGGCAAGCGCGTCGCGCTCGCCTCGCCCGTGACCCTCTGGTCGGTGCTCAAGACCGTCGCGTTCTCATGGCAGCAGGACGTGCTCACCGACGAGGCCAAGACGCTCTTCGACCTCAGCAAGGAGCTCTACGGTCGCCTCTCCACGCTCGCCGACCACGCCGACCGGCTGCGCCGCTCGATCGACTCGACGGTCGCCAGTTACAACCAGTTCGCGAACTCGCTCGAGACGCGCGTGCTCGTGACCGCCCGCAAGCTCAACATGCTCGACGAGTCGAAGGTCATCGGCACGGCGGCGACGATCGAGCAGGCGCCGAAGCAGTTGACGGCCGTCGAGATGGAACTCGCGGCCCTCGACGAGTTCGAAGGGGTGGGTCGAGGCCCCCTCGACGGCGTCGCCAGGCCCGAGCTGGACATCCCGGACCTTCCGGCGGCGAAGCGGTCGAAGACCGCCTAGCCCCAGCTCAGTCGAGCCACTTCTTCGCGAGGTGGTCGGCATTCACCCGGCGGATGGTGCCCGAGCGCGAGCGGAGCACGATGCTCTCGGTACGGATGATCGGGCCGAGCCGTCGCACGCCGTTGACGAGCTCCCCGTCGGTGACGCCCGTCGCGACGAAGAACGTGTTGTCGCTGCGCACGAGCTCGTCGGCGCCGTAGACGTAGTCGAACTTGAGACCGGCCGCGGCACCCTTGACGCGCTCCTGGTCGGTGCCCGGCGCGAGCCGGCCCTGGATGAACCCGCCGAGCGCCTTGATGGCGCACGCCGTCGCGACGCCCTCCGGGCTGCCGCCGGTGCCGACGCAGAGGTCGATGCGCGTGCCGTAGACCGCGGCGTTGATGCCCCCGGCGACGTCGCCGTCGAGCATCAGCCGGGTGCCGGCGCCCGCGGTGCGGATCTCGTCGATGAGGCCTTCATGGCGGGGGCGATCGAGCACCGCGACGATGATCTCGGAGACCGGCTTGCCCTTGACCTTCGCGAACTCGCGGATGTTGTCGCCGATCGGCTGCATGATGTCGATGACGCCGATGCCCTCGGCGCCGGCGACGAGCTTGTCCATGTAGAACACGCTCGAGGCGTCGAGCATCGTGCCGCGGTCCGAGACGGCGATCATCGAGATCGCGTTCTGGCGCCCGGCCGCGGTGAGCGAGGTGCCGTCGATCGGGTCGACAGCGATGTCGCAGGACGGACCGTCGCCGGTGCCGACGTGCTCGCCGTTGTAGAGCATCGGCGCGTTGTCCTTCTCCCCCTCGCCGATGACGACGACGCCGTCGAAGTCGACCGTGCCCAGGAATTTGCGCATCGCGTCCACCGCGGCGCCGTCGGCACCGTTCTTGTCGCCCTTGCCGATGAACGGCACGGCCCGGATCGCGGCCGCCTCGGTGGCGCGCACCAGCTCCATCGCGAGGTTTCGGTCGGGATGCTTGAAGAGGGTTCCGGATTCAGCCGTGGCCACGAAAGGGGTCCTGTTCGTCTCGCGCGGTGGTGGGATCCCCGCTCCGGGATCGTCGCGCACCCAAGCTTACCGGCCCGGTTCCGGCTCAAGGGCGGGTGGCTAGACTTTCAGGCGCAGCCACGTGCCTTCCGAAGGAGAACAGCCATGCCCGTCGCCACCCCCGACCAGTACGCCGAGATGCTGGACAAGGCCAAGAGCCGCGGATTCGCCTACCCCGCCATCAACGTCTCGTCGTCCTCGACGATCAACGCGGTGCTGCAGGGCCTCTCCGAGGCCGGCTCGGACGGCATCATCCAGGTGACGACCGGTGGTGCGGACTACTTCGCCGGGCAGAGCGTGAAGGCACGGGCATCCGGTGCCCTCGCCTTCGCCGCCTTCGCGACGGAGGTCGCCAAGAACTACCCCGTCACCGTCGCCCTGCACACCGACCACTGCCCGAAGGACGCGCTCGACGGCTTCGTGTACCCGCTCATCGCTGCCTCCGAGGCCGAGGTCAAGGCCGGTCGCAACCCGATCTTCCAGTCGCACATGTGGGACGGTTCGGCCGTGCCGCTCGCCGAGAACATCGCGATCGCGAAGGAGATCCTGCCGCGGCTGCGGGCGATCAATGCGATCCTCGAGGTCGAGATCGGCGTCGTCGGCGGCGAGGAGGACGGCGTCAAGCACGAGGGCGCCAACGAGGCGCTGTACACCACCCTCGGGGATGTCACGCAGGCCGTCGAGGCGCTCGGGCTCGGCGAGCACGGCCGCTACATGGCCGCCCTGACCTTCGGCAACGTGCACGGCGTGTACAAGCCCGGCAACGTCAAGCTGCGCCCCGAGCTGCTCGGCGAGATCCAGGCCGGGCTCGAGAAGAAGTTCGGCACCGGCCCGAAGCCGCTCGACCTCGTCTTCCACGGCGGTTCCGGTTCGAGCGCCGAGGAGATCGCCACGGCCGTCGCCAACGGCGTCATCAAGATGAACATCGACACCGACACCCAGTACGCCTTCACGCGATCGATCGCCGACACGATGTTCAAGAACTACGACGGCGTGCTCAAGGTCGACGGCGAGGTCGGCAATAAGAAGATCTACGACCCGCGCGCCTGGGGCAAGCTCGCGGAGTCCGCGATGGCGCGGCGCGTCGTCGAGGCGACCCAGCGGCTCGGCTCCGCCGGGCACTCGGGCAACTAGGGCGCGCCCCCGGGCGGTGCGCCGTCCTCCGGGGATACCCGGAAGGTCATCCGCAGGTGCTCCGCGCTGTGGATGGTGAGATCGTCCACTGCCGTGCCCAGCGTGAGGTAGTACGGCGCCAGGTGCATGATCCGGCGCCCCTCCGGCAGGGCGATGTCGAGGCTCACCCCCACCGCCGTCGCCCCGTCGGGCGCCGCGCGGAGCTCGACCATGAGCGAGCCGCGATCGGTGCCGGGCGTGTCGAGGATCGCGCGGAGCATCGCCCGCAACGCCGTGCGCTGGGCGTGATTCATCGCCCGGGCACGGCGGTCGGGATCGACGACCACGAGCCTCGACTCGCTCGCGATCGAGTCGAGCCAGCTGAGGTTGGCGCGGGTGACCAGTTCGTCGCGCATGCGCCGCGCGAGCTGGCCCGCGAGCGCGCGGTCGGCGGGTGAGATGCGACCGGCGGCCGCGATGTCCTGCAGGAACGGCGCGGCCCGTGCCGTCAGCCGGGCGACCGTGACCCGCTCGAGCTGGCGTGCGGCCTCGTCGCGCACCGCCTGACCGGCGACCCGCATCCGCGAAGGACTCTCGAGCATCGGCAGCATCGTGCTGACGATCGAGTAGGAGAACACCGCGGTCGCCACCGTCGCGAGCAACGGCGGGTAGGCGATCAGCAGGGCCGAACCGACCGGGCCGAAGCCGGGCTGGGCCGGGTACACGATGAGGAACGCGGTGATCGTGGCGATCACGGATGCCGTCGTGCCGAGCCAGAGCAGCCGCAGGGCCGGCAGGTAGGGGCCGAGGCTGCCGATCGCGAGCGCAAGCCCTGCGGTGGCCCACCAGCGCTCGAGGGAGAACGTCGTCCCCGCGTAGCCGATGGCAGAGACCACCAGGCCCGTGACTGCCCCTGCCAGGGCCAGCACGGCGAGCCCGGGGCCGAGACCCGAACGCATCGGCCTGGTCGCGATGTGCACGACGAGACCGGCGCCGGCGCAGATCAGCACCCCGACCGGCTGCAGCACCGGCACCGCACTCTGCGACCAGGTGAGCGCGGACTGGATCGTGCCGTAGGCGAGCGTCAGGATCGAGAACGACAGCGGCACGAGGGGCCCGATGAACCAGCTCAGCGGGTCGACATCCTGTGCCGAGAGCCGAAAGCTGCGGCTATTGGTCGGCATGGCCGGACTCCCCGTGCTCGGCGACGACCTCGACCACCGGCGCCGTGATGACGATCGAGGTGCCGGCCCCCGGCGACGACCAGACGCGCACGCTGCCGCCGACCGCGCGGATGCGGCCCTGGATCGACTGACGCAGGCCGAGGCGGTCGGCGGCGACGGCATCCGGATCGAAGCCCTGGCCCTGGTCGCTCACGATGACGGTGATCGCGGTCGGGGTGTAGCCCAGGTCAACCTCGGCGACCGTGGTGCCGGAGTGCCGCAGCACGTTCTCGAGGCACGCGCGAGCCGCGTCCACGAGCGCGTCCGCCGCCTGCGGAGTGAGCCGGTAGATGCCCGTACCGCTCCCGGTGAGCCGCACGGTCAGACCGCGCCACTGCAGGTCGCTCAGCATCATCATGATGCGGTTGCGCAGTTCGCTGTCCTGGTCGTCGAGGGGGGTGAGATCGGATGCCTCATCGAGCCACTCCGTGCTGGTGAGGGTCTCGGCATCCGCCCGCAGCCGGGCGACCGCGCGCGCGTCCAACTCGTCCGGCGCGTTCATGACCACCGAGAGATCGTTGAGCAGCGTGTCGTGCACGACGGCCGTCATGCGATCACGGAGGTGCTCCTCGACGGCGAGCCTGCGGGTCTCCTCCTCCAGGGCCTCGAAGTCCGGCACGAGCCTGCGCTGCCGGGCCTGCACGGCGGCGAGCACGATGTACGCGGCGACGTAGAGCGCGAGCATGAGCAACGGGCCCCAGCCGGTGACGACCAGGCCGCCCGTGATCCCGGCGACGGTGAAGGCCACTCCGGAGGAGATGAGGAAGCCGACGAGCGCCCACGCGACGCCGACGAGGGCGCTGCCCGCCTCGACCCCCACGAGCACGAGGGACACCGCCGGCCGGTTGAGGATGAGCAGTGCCTCGTCGGCGATCGCCGGCTCCGTCCCGATCAGCAGCACCTCGTAGAGGACCGCCCCGACGGCGCCGAGCAGCAGGAACGCGGCGACCACCTGGGGTCGGGGCCGCAAGGCGCCGACGATCGCGAAGCCGAGCAGCACGAGCACGATCGCGACGGGGGCCGCAAGTGCGTCGCCGTGACCGCGCCTGAGCAGGTACTCGATGAGCAGCGGGAGGGTCAGGGCGAGGTTGACGGCGTTGACCGCCCAGGCGCCGCGCGCGATGCCGTTCGTGATCACGCGGGCCGCGACCTCGCGCGGCAGCACCGCGACGCGCACGCCTGGTCTCCCCTCGGGTGAGCCGCCCTCGTTCACGGCTGACACCGATTCTGGCACCCCACCGGCCGGGCGCCGGGCAACGCCACGGTCTAGGGCACGGCCTGCCCCGCGACGTAGGCGGCGAAGCCGGGGTCGCCGATGAGGATCACGAACACGCATGCCGTCACGGCGAGCACCGCGAGCGCGCCGGCGGCGAGCGGCAGCCAGAACGCGAGCCGCCCGCGACCGAGCAGCAGGAGGGTGCCGAGGATCGCGATCACCAGGATCGCCACCCGCACGACGTTGAGCCAGGAGCCGATCTCGTCGGCGAGCGTCGCCGAGGCGAAGCCGTCGATGCCCTGCTGCTTCGCCGCCGCCGCGACCGTCGCACCGAGGTTCGCGTACGCGGGGAACCCGGTCGCGACGTCGAAGACGCCCCACAGCAACAGGACGGTGGAGAGCACGACATCCCAGGTTCGCCGGGAGCGGTGGTCGGGGATCGGCGGCGCGACGACGGCCGCGGCCGGTTCGACCGACGGTGTCGGGGTCGGGGTGGGCGTGGCATCCGCGTACTCGCCGTACCGGGGTCTCGGGCGCTCGTCGGTCATCCCTGCCAGTCCAGTCGCTTGGTGCGGCCGCCGAGGCCGCGCTCGTCGGGATTGCCTTCGGCATCCACCCGCAGTTGGCTGGGCAGGGAGAACATGAGGTCCTCCTCCGCCGTGACGACCGTGTCGACCTGGCCGTAGCCGGCGTCCGCGAGGTCTGCGAGCACGTCCTGCACGAGCACCTCCGGCACCGAAGCCCCGCTCGTGACGCCGACGGTCGCAACGGACTCCAGCCACTCCTGCCGGATCTCGCTCGCGTAGTCGACGCGATGGGCGGCCTTCGCACCGTGCTCGAGGGCGACGTCGACGAGCCGCACGGTGTTCGAGCTGTTCGCGCTGCCGACGACGATCACGAGGTCGGCCTGCCGCGCGACCTTCTTGATCGCGACCTGACGGTTCTGGGTGGCGTAGCAGATGTCGTCGCTCGGCGGATCCTGCAGGTTCGGAAAGCGCTCGCGCAGCAGTCGCACGGTCTCCATCGTCTCGTCGACGCTCAGGGTGGTCTGGGAGAGCCAGACGAGGTTGTCGGGGTCGTCGACCTCGATCGTGGCGACCGCGGCAGGGCTGCCGACGAGGGTGGTCTGCTCCGGCGCGTGCCCCATGGTCCCCTCCACCTCCTCGTGCCCGGCGTGGCCGATGAGCAGGATGTGGCGACCCGCTCTCGAGAACCGCGTCGCCTCGCGATGCACCTTGGTCACGAGCGGGCAGGTGGCGTCGATGGCCTGCAGCTGACGGTCGGCGGCGCCCTGCACGACCGCGGGCGAGACGCCGTGCGCGCTGAACACGACGTGAGACCCCGGCGGCACCTCGTCCACGTCGTCGACGAAGATCGCCCCCCGCCGCTCGAGCGTGGAGACGACGTGCACGTTGTGCACGATCTGCTTGCGCACGTAGACCGGGGCTCCGAAGTTCTCGAGCGCCTTCTCGACCGCGACGACCGCGCGGTCGACGCCGGCGCAGTATCCGCGGGGGGCCGCCAGCAGCACGCGCTTGTGCCCCGCGACCGGGAGATTCTTGAGGCGCCCGCGCTCGGCCGGGATCCTGGGCATCTCGAGCGCGGTCGCGCCGCCGTTCGAGATGGTGCTCACGGGAGCGATTCTATGCGGGGCGGCTCAACGTTCGCTGGTCTCACGTGACGTCGTGGCGCCAGCCGGTCCATGCTCCGACGGCGAGCAGCACCGCGGCGAGCGCGGCGAGCACCAGACCGCCCTGCCACCACACGAGCAGCGTCGAGACGCTCGGCATCGTGGGATCGAGCACCCCGAGGGAGGCGTAGAGCCCGCCCCCGGCGAGCGCGTCGGTCGCCGCCCCGGGCAGGTACCGCGCGAACTGCGCCGTGCCCTCCCAGAGTCCGCCGACGAGGCGCAGGATCGGTTCGACGAACTGGGTGAAGGCGATCACGATCACGATCACGATCACCTGGTTGCCGATCACCGCGCCGAGGCCGACGCCGATCACCGACCACAGCATCATCGCGAGCACGATGCGCGCGAGCGCCGCGACCACCGTCGGGTCGCCGAGCGCCGGGTCGCCGCCCGTCGCCGCCATCACCGCGGCTCCCACCCCGACGGAGGCTCCGAGCCCGACGAGCCCGTACAGCGCGCCGACGATCGCGAGCGCGATCGCCTTGCCTGCCAGCACGATCCCGCGGCGTGGTTCGGCGAGCAGCGTCGGTGTGATCGTGCGATGGCGGAACTCGGTCGTGCACGCGAGGGCGCCGATGAGCACGGGGAACAGGTAGCCGATCGAGGTCACCGTGCCGTAAAC